>JASBZE010000144.1 GCA_029983575.1 Peptostreptococcaceae bacterium | reverse complement strand
AAGGAAAATAGACAACACAATCTTTTCTATTATACAGTAAGAGCCAGGATATAGACCTCCCAGCTCTTACTTTTTTATTTCTATTCTTTTTACGCTTAATTTCTACTTACGCTTCATTGTTTTTATTCTAATTAGGCTTTGTGCAGAAACTTATTTATGACGCATTTTACTTATGCATAATTTTACTTATGCATAATTTTACTTATGCATAATTTTATTTATACTATATACTATTTTAAAAACTAAATTTGCTTCGGTTCAGATCTGTCAACCATAAGTGTAGCTGCCATACCGCCTGTTACATTTGTCATGGTTCTAGCCATATCAACAAAGCTGTCAATCGCTACAAAAATAGATATATATTCAACAGGAAGACCCATAGCTAGGTAAAGAGCTGTAGAAAGCATGATACCGCCACCTGGAACTCCCGCTGTACCTATTGATATAAGCGGACAAAGCACTAGGATAAGAACTATCTGCTCTGGATTAATCCCTCCATTTAACATATTAATAGCAAAAACCGCCAATAGTGAAGGCCAAATACCTGAGCATCCAGCCATACCCATTGAAGTACTCAGTGACTGCACAAAATTCGCTATCGTAGGTCTAACCCCTAAATTTTCAGTAGTACACTTAACAGCAACAGGTAGGGTCGCAGAACTTGAAGTAGTAGTAAACGCCATCACCTGAGCAGGGAAAACAGCTTTGAAAAATCTCACTGGGCTAACCTTAGCAAAAATTGATATAAGGACACTTTCAGTAACGAGTACGTGGAAGAAGCATCCTATATAAGCAAGCACTATTACATGCACGAGAGATCTTAGAAGTGACCAGTCGCTATTTGCAATAGTATCCGCCATCAAGCAAAGAATCGCATAAGGCAAGAATTCCACTATCTTAGTTATAATCTTGATTACAATGACATATAAATCGTCAATAAATCCCTTAAATCCCTCAAGCTTATTATCTGTTGACGAACTAATAGACACGACCGCTATACCTATAAATATAGAAAAGATAACGACCGGCAAAATCTTACCATCCGCCATAGATTGAAATAAATTATTAGAGAATAAATCAGAAATTACCTGAGAAAAGCCAGGAACCTCCTTTTGTTCGACGCCCTTGACAACAGATAGGCTTGACCCTTGTCCGAGCTTAGTTGAAACTGCCAAAAATATCGCAACTGCTGAAGCTAAAAAAGTCTGGAACATTAGCCAGAAAACTCCCTTAACCCCAATACTTCTGAGCTCATTCATAGAACTCATAGAATATATACTCTTAATAAGGGACACCATGACTAGCGGAATAACCATAATTGAAATTACCTTAGTAAAAATTCCCCCTACAGTACCAACATATTCGGTATTTCCCTTGAATATATAACCTATAATAATACCTACAACCAAAGCTATAATTGCCCTGATAGAAAAATGAATCTTCCAGCGAACCTTGTATAGAATAAATACACAAATCATCGCCACTACAAAAGCTAAAAGCTTCATAACTACATCGTTCATATTTTTCCTCCTTCTTATTTTTTGTACCTTGAGACTTACTTAAATACCATCGAGACCCTAAGACTTATTTAAACCTTAAGACTTATTTAAATGTAATCAAAATCTCATATAAATTGGCTCATAAGCCCAGGCACTTAAACATTATATAAGAAAGGAATTCAAAATAAAATAGGTTTGATTAATTACAATAAATTCAAAAATTTCTGTTGAAAAAATTATTCGCACATAGAAAAAGCGTGAAAAACTCATTGTTCACGCTTGAAATCAATAACATTTATAAAAATACCACAGGTTAAATGATTACCTCTGAGGTACGGTTTATCTAATGTAGTCCAATATTTTTACGTATTATAAAAAATAACTTTTTAAACTTTTTTATATATTGTAAATATCTATAGTTATATTACACAATTTTTTCTATCGTTGTCTTGTTATAGTTACCTTGTTCAAATCTATTTCTTATAGTCATATTGATCAAATTTAATTAATGACTTGAAACACGCCGAAGCTTAAACCCGCGATAACAAAGACTGCTATCAAGTTGCCCGCTGCTATAAGCCAAAACGCTCTTTTTAAACGAATATCAAAGAGCCTTGCAATTAAAGACCCCATCCAAACGCCTGTGCCTGGAATCGGTATCGCGACAAATACGACAATAGCAAGCTCTCCCATAGTCCTTACCTTTTTTCCCTTCTTCATCGCTTTACGAAATACGCCGTCGATAAAGTTTGAAAAAATCGCAAATCTCCCAATGTATTCCAAAAAAGGCTTAAAAAGCCATAGCAAAAAAGGCACGGGAATCATTGAGCCGACATAAGCCAGCATAATTGTCGTCTTTATTGGAATATCAAAAGCCATCGCTATCGGGATCGCCCCCTTGGCCTCTATGAAAGGAAACATAGAGAGAATTAGCACGGACAGATCATGTGAAAATGTATTTTCTATAAAGTTAATTAGAACTTGCATGCTTTTCCCCCAATCATAATATCTATGGATATTATAACACAAATGTATAGAGTATAAAAATATCTATA
>JASBZE010000143.1 GCA_029983575.1 Peptostreptococcaceae bacterium | reverse complement strand
AGAGTTCCTCTTTTTTTATGTATTTCTGTAACATATGTTATATCACACTACAATTGAAAATCACTACAAATATGTTAATTCACAAAAAATTTTTTTCTTTAGATTTTCTCTATTTTTATTCCGTCCATCAAGGAATGCACTAACTCGTTGTCTTTTATTATATTTTGTTTCTTATCCCTACTAAGCTTTTTTATTTTGGACTCTAGGCTCATGGCGTTTGACTTTGTTCCCGTAGAAAATAAAGCTTCGAGTTTGTTAAATCCCTTTGCCTTTGTGTATTTTGAATTTATACCTGATTTGTGCTCTTCTATTCTTCTATATATATCAGTTGTATATCCAGTATATATTGTTCCATCATTACAGGAGATCATGTAAGTGTAGTATTTTTTCCTTTCAAAATAATCGCTATTTACAAAGAGCGTCAATATGAGTAAAACTTTAGTATCCATTACTCTTCTTGAATTTAAAATTTTCTTTGCTTCATCCTTATCCACAAATAACGTCCTTATATCTTCGCTCTCTTCTAAATTCTCATCACTTGGCTTTCCAGAGCATTTACACATAAGTATTGATGCGCTCTCATCGGTCATTCCAGGAGACATAAAAGTCGGAACGGTATTTAGGTCATACAGGTCAGTCAGTTTAAGCCCTGTCTCTTCCCAAAGTTCACGCTTTGCAGCCTCTTCAATCCCCTCTCCCTCATCAATCAAACCAGCTGGAAAACTTAAAACGAAATCATCAACAGGCACCCTGTATTCTTCAATTAAAACTAACTTTTTAGATTTTTCATGATAAGGAACGATTACAACAGCATCGGGCGAACTTAGTTTATCTGATAGCCAGTATTTTTTTAAATCCTCTATGGATTTTCTACTAGAGGACATCCATTTTTTTTCGGTACCATTTTTTGCCTTATATATTATCTCATACATAGATAAGAATTTTGATTTAAACTTAGACTTTACATCTATTATTCTCATATTTGTCCCTCTTTTCATTCTAATTATATAAACTTATAATAACATAAAGCTGATTTAAATTGTATAATAAAAAATATACTCCTCTGTTTCAAATAGGTAGATATATAATATTTAACTATGCAAAACCGTAAATATATGCTAAAATAAATCAAAAATGAATGTGAGGGAGATAGATATGGGAGATGCAATTGTTGCAAAATTTGGTGGCAGTTCATTAGCTAACAGCCATCAATTTAAAAAAGTAAAAGATATAATTGAAAGTGATGACAATAGAAGATATATTGTTCCTTCTGCCCCTGGCAAGTCTAATCCAGATGACACCAAGGTAACAGACCTTCTATACGTACTAGAAAATCTTTGTAGACATGAACTCGATATGGAAAGTGTTCTGAATAGGATAAAAGATAAGTTCAATGAAATAATAAATGGATGTAATATCGATCTAGACTTAGATCCATACCTCGATAAAATTATTGCTGATATTCGAGATGGAGCTACGAAACAATATGTTGCCAGCAGGGGCGAATATATAAATGGTATTATTCTTTCAAAATACTTGGGTTTTCCTTTTATAGATGCCAAAGAACTTATATTTTTTGACAGCGATGGAAATTTAGACGAAGAAATGACTTATCGACTTATGAGTAAAAAATTAGCAAAATATGAAAAAGCAGTGATTCCTGGTTTTTATGGCTCTATGCCAAACGGTAGGATAAACACTTTTTCAAGGGGCGGTTCAGATTTGACCGGTTCTCTCGTCGCTAGGGCTACCAACGCCTCAAAATACGAGAACTGGACTGATGTCAGCGGATTTTTGGTATGTGATCCGAAGATTGTCGATAATCCTCGTGGAATAGAGACTATTTCATACAAAGAGCTTAGAGAATTATCATACATGGGAGCTTCAGTTCTACACGACGAAGCTATTTTCCCTGTTGTATCTTTGGGGATTCCGATAATTATTAAAAACACGAACTCACCAAAAGATCCAGGAACTAGAATAATAAGCGATACTCAGACAAATCAAAACCTTAAAAATATAACAGGTATAGCAGGTAGAAAAAATTTCTTCATTATAAATATAGAAAAGGTAAAGTTAAACTCAAGTAAGGACTTTCACAGGAAACTAATGTCCATTTTAGAATCTCACGATATATACCTAGAGCACATGCCATCAAGTATAGATTCTATTTCATTGATAATAGACAAAAGCCACGAAAATAAAATAGAAGAAATCATTGAGGACATAAATATAATTTGTAAACCCGACAGCATAGATTTTATAAATCACATAAGTTTAATCACTGTAGTAGGTAAGGGCATGAGAAATACTACCGGTACATCGGCTAGGATATTTACAGCATTGGCAAATGCCCATGTAAATATAAGGACAATAGTTCAGGGCTCAAGTGAGCTCAATATAATTATAGGTGTTGAAGATAATGATTATGAAAATGCCATAAGGGCTATTTATGATGCTTTTATTATTTAATAAAAAACACTTTTTAACATTATCAATTTGAATTTCAAGTTACTAAAAAATGGTTAATGATGTGTACACAAGCTTAACCTGGCTTAAAAGCTAGTTAGCAGTGCACAA
>JASBZE010000142.1 GCA_029983575.1 Peptostreptococcaceae bacterium | reverse complement strand
AAAATAAAGAGCGAAAAAAGCAATAAAAATAAAGAGCGAAAAAAAGTTAAAATAAAGAAAAAATAACAAATAATTTTAGTGATAGATTATGTAAAAATGGTTGGGAGGAAGTTATGAATAGTGGAAATCTATACATTTGTCCTACGCCGATTGGCAACTTGGATGATATAACGGTAAGGGTTTTGAATACTTTAAGAGAGGTGGATTTGATAGCCGCTGAAGATACAAGACATACGATCAAACTGCTCAACCATTTTGATATTAAAAAGCCTCTGATCAGCTATCACGAGCACAATGAATCAACTCGCTCTAAGGAATTGATAGATAGGATTCTCGGCGGGGAGAGTGTGGCTGTAGTAAGTGATGCAGGTATGCCTGGGATTTCAGATCCAGGTCACGTGATTGTAAAAGAAGCTATAAAAAACGGGGTTGAACCGATCGTTTTGCCTGGAGCTTCAGCTTTTACGATAGCTTTAGTGGGTTCGGGATTAAACACCGATAGATTTACATTTATTGGTTTTTTAGATAGGTCGAAGAAAAAGAAAAAAAATCAGCTCCAAGAGTTGATTAAGAGAGATGAAACTATGATTTTTTATGTATCTCCTCATAGATTAAAGTTGACTTTGGAGATAATGGCTGAGGTTTTGGGAGATAGGAAAATTTGTCTATGTAAAGAACTTACTAAAAAGTTTGAAAATTTTATTCGTGGAAATATTACCGAAGTCATCGCTAAACTAGATGAGGGCGAGATTAGAGGGGAGTATGTTTTAATAGTCGATGGATTAAATGATGATAATAAGAAGTACATAGATGATAAATATCTAAATGAGTCTTTTGACGGTAAAGATGAACTGAGCGACCTTAGTGATAGGGAAGCGGTTTTGATGCTAATTGAGGATGGAATTAGCAAAAAAGATGCTATAAAAAAGGTTTCTAAGGATAGGAATAAGAGCAAAAATGAGGTTTATCAACAAGTTCTAGATATATAGTCAAAATAAATAACATTAAAGGTTTGAGAAAAATTAGTAAAAAGTTAGGAAAATTATATGAAGAAGGTTTGTATTATTTACACTGGCGGAACCATCGGAATGAAGAGGACAGAAAATGGATACTCGCCGGTTAAAGGATTTTTAAAAGGGGCTTTAGAAGAAGTAAAAGAGCTTCACTACCCAGGTGTTCCAAAGTTTGATTTAATTGAATACGATCCTTTGTTGGATTCATCAAATATCGCAGTTGAAGAATGGATGAAAATTGCAAAGGATATATATAGGTTATATGATGAGTACGATGGTTTTGTAGTGCTTCACGGTACAGATACAATGGCTTATACAGCTAGTGCCCTTTCATTTAGCCTACAGGGATTGGATAAACCGGTGGTGCTTACTGGTTCTCAGATTCCACTTGAGGAAATTCGCTCAGATGCACTAGACAATATAGTGACCTCAATAATTATAGCTGGCGAAGGTAAGGTGCCGGAAGTTTGCCTGTATTTCAATAATTATCTATTTAGAGGAAATAGGGTTATGAAGGTCAGCTCAGATGAAAAAGGTGCTTTTGAGTCGCCTAACTACCCAGAGCTTGCTGAAAGTGGGATACATATAAGATACAGGAAGAGAAATATAAAAAAATTCGGTGATGAGCTTAAGTTTTATGAAATAAAACCAAAAAATGTGATTGTGTTAAAGCTTGTTCCGGGATTTAGTTATAGAACTTTTGCTAAGGTACTTGGTCCTGACGTAGATGCTGTTATTTTTGAAGGATTCGGTGCGGGAAATTTACCTAATAATAAAAGCGGTTTAGATGAGTTTTTAAAGGTGGCTGAGGAATATAACACAAATATATTGATCTGTACACAGTGTCAGAGAGGAACTACCATACTCGGAGAATACGAGACTAGCAGTGAACTAAAACGCGCAGGTGCGATAAGTTGCTACGATATGACGACTGAAGCAATTATAGCAAAATTATATTACTTACTTAGTCAGGGATATACAGGGAAGTCTTTAAAAATGGAGATGGAAAAAAGTATCGTCGGCGAGGTAAATGTCTAAGGAGGAGAACGTGAAAGGATTTAGAATTTTATATCTATACATACAAAACATTGCCTTTTTAATAGTCAGCGTTTTGTATAAGTTTAAATTTAAAGGGAATATAAGGTTTGAGGATTTTTTATTGGCGTATTTAGTACTCCACGTAATTATTACAGTTCTATTGGTATGGAGGATGTACGACAATGCAAAAAACTTCAAATCCATAGAAAATCTTTTTGATAATCATATGTTGGCGACATTTTTGATGAGGGTTATAGCTTTTGGTATGATTGCACCAAATTCAACAGTAGCGGCTTTTGGAGCAGGGTTTTACGCTGTCGGAATAACCTTATTGTATCTTTGGATGGAAAGAAAAGCAAGGGATCTTACTCCTTTATTTATATCTAAATTTATAAACATCGTAATGGTTCCGGCGGTTGTGTTTAATCTCATCGCTTTAGCCAAAAATTCTGTTCTTTCCGGTGTGTCTATGGAGAGTTACTCACTTGGATATGCGGGTCTTATGATGATTGTTTGTATGTCTGCCATTAGAATGTATCGCAAAGCTATTAAGAGCATGTAGCGTTAATCTCAGATATTCTATTTATCGCTATTATTATACAACCAC
>JASBZE010000145.1 GCA_029983575.1 Peptostreptococcaceae bacterium | reverse complement strand
TGTTCAAATGGATTTGGAGATGCCGGCCCAATCGTCATACCTCCACTAGCAGCAATTATATTTTTAAATATGGGATACCACCCAATCGCCGGAATGTGTATGGCATATGCAGCAGTACTCGGTGCATTTGCAGCTAACCTATTCCCTGGAATGAGCGATATATTGGTGTTTAAATTCAGTGAACCCGCTGCTTTTTTAATCAATCCGAACATTAAACTAAACGCACTTATGAACTATTATTTTATTGTGGCATCGACCCCGATACTTTTGATAGTAATCTATATAGTAACCACTAAAGTTGTTATACCGAGGTTTGGAGAGTACAAGGGACATCCACAAAATAAACTTGTAGAAGCAAATACAGAAGATATGGACGTTAAAAAAACAGACAAGGCTCTAAGGGCAGCAAATATTTCCTTACTCATTACCGTTTTGATAATTTTTGCCCTGTCATTTCCAAAGGGGGCACTTCTGAGAAATCAAGAGACCGGCGCTGCAATGACCGACTCGCCGCTAATGAACGGTATAGGAATCATCATTACCCTATGTTTCTTAGTTCCGGGCTTGGTGTACGGAATTAAGGCCGGCACTATAAAAAGTCCAAAGGATGTAAGTGACTTGTTTACAAAATCAATGTCATCAATGGCAGGCTACATTGTTATAGTATTTTTTACTGCACAGATGCTCGCTTATTTTTCTTGGTCAAACTTGGGTATAATACTAGCTATAAAGGGAGCTGAACTACTTCAAAGCACAAACGGCCCAGTATTGATTGTAGGTGTCATAATACTATCTGCCATCATCAATATATTTATGGGTTCTGCATCAGCTAAATGGGCATTACTCGCTCCAATATTTGTACCTATGTTTATGCTACTCGGATACCACCCAGCATATACTCAGATGATTTACAGAATTGGTGACGCCATAACAAACCCACTAACACCGATGCTTCCATACATGGTGTTGATATTGGCAATAGCAAAGGATTACGATGAGAACGTCGGATTTGGAACACTTATCTCGGCGATGGTACCATATTCAATTGCCATAGGTATCATTTGGACGATTCTCGCGCTCGTTTGGTATTTCATAGGACTTCCTCTAGGACCAGACTCACCAGTAATGCTAAGTATGATAGCTCCATTTATTGGATAGCCAAGTTATTGTAAAACAAGAAAGGAGATATGTATGAGTTTAAAATACATTGATAAGGAATTAGAAAAATATATAATCGATTTAAGAAGGCATTTTCATATGCACCCAGAGCTAAGTTGGCAAGAAGAAAAAACTTCTGATAGAATACTCGAAGAACTTACTTCAATGGGAATCAAGGCTAAGAAAGTTGCTAAAACCGGAGTTATCGGAATAATAAACCCTGATAAAGAGGGACCCGTTTTAGCAATGAGAGCTGATATAGATGCACTACCAGTTAAAGAAGAAACCGGTCTTGAATTTGAATCAAAAAACGAGGGTGTAATGCACGCCTGTGGTCACGACACTCATGCAGCTATGTTACTCGGTGCCGCAAAAGCCATGAGCAAGATCAAAGACAAGATAGGTAAAGTCGTATTGGTATTCCAACCTGCTGAAGAATTTATTAAAGACGGCGGGGCAAAACATATGATAGAAAGCGGATTTTTAGAAGATGAAAAAGTCGACAGAATGATCGCGATACACATATGGGCAGACATAGAATCAGGAAAGGCTGCACTTCAACCGGGACCTGTAATGGCATCTTCTGATACATTCCACATTCACATCACAGGAAAAGGCGGACACGGTGCACAACCTCAATTCGCTATAGATCCAATTCCAGTTGGAGTAAATATAGTAAACAACTTCCAACAGATTATAAGCAGATATATAAGTCCAGTTGACCCGGCTGTTTTAAGCGTAACTGCATTTAACTCAGGTAGCTCAGAAAATGTAATACCTGAAACAGCGCTTTTGATGGGAACTGTAAGAGCTTTTAAACACGAAACAAGAGATGGTATAAAAGAACAGATGGAAAAAATAATCGCCGGTGTCTGTGAAGCAAATAGGGCTCAGTATAAGTTCGATTACTTCTACGGCTCTGCTCCAACTATAAACGACGATGATACTGTGGCTCTTGGTAGAGATATAATGGCAGGTATAATTGGCGAGGAGAATGTAGTCACTCAGGATCCTCAAATGGGATCAGAGGATTTTTCATACTATCTTGAAAAAGTACCTGGAAGTATGATGTTTTTAGGAGCAAAAATCGAGGAAAAATACAAACCTCATCACAACCCTAAATTTTTCGTAGATGAAAATGCATTTAAATATGGGGCTGAGTATTTCGTTCAGTATGCGGTTGCATTTGGCGAAGTTTAGTTGTTAGTGTATGGTATTTACGGTTTTTAGGCGCTAACGATTTATTTCTTAGTTAGGTTTGTTAGGATTATTTAATGGTTAATGAATGTGCAACGCTCACTTGCAGGCAAGCTGTGTTACGCTTTTGCACATTTCATTAACCATTTTTTGTTTATCTCGACAAACGCTAACTAAGATTATTTTTCGTTAGTTATTTAAAACTCGATATATCCTATTTCTCTAACAACTATTTCTTTGCCAAATGGTGAGTTCCTTGGGGGGTATGGTTAATGTTGTGTAATGTAATGTTGTGTAATGTTAATAAATGTGTTCGCTCACTTGCAGGCAAGCTGTGTTACGCTTTTGCACATTTCATTAACCTTTTT
>JASBZE010000141.1 GCA_029983575.1 Peptostreptococcaceae bacterium | reverse complement strand
AAATTTAATAATACCTTGCAACCATGCCTATTATACGGTTGTAAGGTATTTTTTTTATGTGAATTTTATTAATGATGAAAAATGCATAGCTGGTGTTAGATTAAAAATGCATAGCTATGTATTAGATTAAAAATGCATAGTTAGATCTTAGGAAAAAATTTGGTGAGGTTATTATGAAAGGTGAATATCTAAGGAGACCACTCGTTTTTTTAGCTATAATTCTAACGGCAATATCTCTGTTTTTAACCAGTCATTGCCAAAAGAAAAGAAATGACATCAAATTAGAAATAAACGACAAAGAAGTGGTCATAAATATAGAGAACAAGGAATTTTATACAAAGGTAAGTACTAGAAATTATTTTTTGTATTTTAGAAAATTACAAAATGACAGGGTAAAGATTGGAGATATTTTAGAATTTTCCGGAACTACTAAATCAGATATAATAAATTCTGGTGAGGAAGATGAGTTTAATTTTTATCGGTATGTTAGGAGTTGTGGTAAAAAGGAAGCAATTGACGTGACTAGGTGTAAGAAAGTAGGAAGCAACAGCTTTTATACTTTTGTAGGAAGAGTTAAATCATTTTGTCGTGATGCTAACAGATTTTTATACCGGGAAGAGTCGTCCATATTAAACTCTCTTGTCATAGGCGACAAATCAGATCTCGATGAAAAAATACTCGATAGGTTTAGGAGGGCGGGAACTTCTCATATCCTAGCGATATCTGGACTTCATATGGATATTATATTTGGAGTAGCGATGTTTTTGGTAGGAAATGTAATGAAAAAATCAAGACTCTTCATTGTGAGTGCCCTTATCGTATTTTATTGGATGGTTTCGGGTTTTGCTATTTCAGCCCTCCGTGCAATTATAATGGTTTTTGTACTAAATTTTTCTAGTCTTATATACAAGAGAAATGACGGACTTTCAACATTGGCACTTGCTTATTTGTGTATAGTCTCATCAAATATATGGGCAATTTACAACGTCGGATTGCAATTGAGTTTTGCCGCTTGTCTTTCGGCGATATTATTTACCTCTATGATACAAAATTATTTAAAATCGACAGTAATATCTCTCTCAATATCTTGTAATATCTTGGTTTTGCCATTGGTCGTATATTATTTTAAGGGCACGTCGATAGTTTTTGCATTGGGAAATATTTTTACTGTCCCATTTATAGGTACTGTGATGATACTTGATTTATTTAGCTTAATTCTATTTAAGATAAGCATCACGCTAGCAGCAATAGTTGCTTTTTTTGCAAAATCAATATTGATATTAATAATGTGGTTTAACACATGGACGGGAGATTTTTCCTTTTCTTATATAAATTTTAGGCTATTGGGGTTAAAATTTCTCATGATATACTATATAATAATATTTGCAATTGTAATATATGTATATAGGAAAGATTTGAGGGAGAGTTTTAATGGAGTACAGAGATTTTACGCGAGAGATCATAAATAATCAGCTGGGTGGACTATATCTGATTCACGGCAGAGAAACTTATTTGATGGATAGCGCCATAAAAAGAATAAAAAAGAATATGAATAGTGCGATGATCGATTTCAACTTGTCTGTACTTAACGGAGAAGAGATTGGGATAAAAGATCTTATCAACAATATCGAGACACTTCCATTTATGGATACAAAGAAGATAGTCATAGTTGAAAACTTGGAGATTTTTAAGGGGAAGAGGAAAAATTTCAGCGAGTCTGACGAAAAATATTTAATACAAGCTTTAGAGAATATTCCTGATACCACAGTATTAATTTTTATGCTAGATACCGATCCCGACAAAAGAAAATCTCTATTTAAAACCATAAAAAAGAACGGAAACATAATAGATGTAAATAAAATATCCGATGTGGACTTATTCCAGTGGGTAAGACAGAAATTCGCACAACATGGAGCGATTATTGAAAACTCTCAGATTATGTATTTTATAGAGGTAAAGGGATATAGAGATAAAAATAGCGAACTAAGGTTAAATGACCTTGAGAATGAGATTGATAAAATTGCCGTTTTCTCAGGAAGAAATAGCGTCATTACAAATGAAGTCATTGATGAGATGACGATGAAAAAATCGGAAAATGACTTGTTTAGATTTATTGACAGCATAGTAAAAAAAGATGCAAACTCAGCTATACTCATTTTTGAAGATATGGTAAACGACGGAGAAAGCATACTTGGAATATATGCTATGTTAGGAAGAGAGTTTAAGATACTACTCCAGATGAAAAGCATAAAGAAAAAAGGGATAAAACCGGAACAAGCTGCAAAACTGCTAAACATTCATCCATTTACAGCTAAAAAAGCATATAGACAAAGTGATTCTATTGAAGAGGGAGTAGTCAAATCCGTAGTCAAATACATATCAGATACAGATTATCGAATTAAAAATGGACTAATTGATCCAAGGGTATCTATGGAAATTTTAATCGCTAATTTTTGTAGCAACCGTTGATTTCACATTGGTTGATTGAAATTTTTGAGGGACTCGCGATAATGCCATTTCACAATGAAGTTCCGGTCATACTAAAAATGACCGTCACCCCATATGTGAAATGGCTTTTTGTGTTGTCAAAAAAATTTCTCAATAACTAATGTGAAATATATGTTTCTTAAAAATTTTTGATTAACATGTGTGAGTCCATTTCACAATGAGGTTCCGGTCATACTGAAAATGACCGTCACCCCATATGTGAAATGGTCTTGTTAAGTAGTTTTAAAGTGAT
>JASBZE010000140.1 GCA_029983575.1 Peptostreptococcaceae bacterium | reverse complement strand
ATCTATCTTTAGACTTTAAATTTTTCTCATCAACGCTATATATTATACAACCGAATTTTATCTTGAATACTATTACAGTCTAGGGTAAAATTAAAGTAATGGTTAATTTTTTATTATTTAGATTATTATTGATGGGAGTTTGATTATGGCTGGTGTAGATATTGGTATAGATTTAGGGACTTCAAGCGTGGTTATTTTCGCGAGTGATAGAGGGATTGTTTTAAATGAACCTTCTGCAATTGCTACTGATGATAGAATAGAGGGAATTGTGGCAGTCGGTAAAGAAGCGAAGGCTATGATAGGTAAGACTCACGATCATCTAAAGGTAGTGAGGCCTCTTAGAAATGGGGTAATTACTGATTATTATGCAACTGAGATGATGTTAAAGAGGTTTGTTGAAGCCGTTACAGAGAAAAAAGGCATGGGTAGAGTTATCATGCCGAGGATTATGGTTTGTGTTCCGTCTGGAATTACGCCTGTAGAGAGAAAAGCTGTAGAGGAGGCGACAAAGCAAGCAGGAGCAAGAGAAGTTTTTCTTATTGAAGAGCCAATTGCCGCTGCTATAGGGGCTGGACTTGATATTGGACACCCTGAGGGAAATATGGTTGTAGATATCGGAGGAGGAACAACGGATATTGCGGTTATTTCACTTGGTGGTTCAGTTGTTAGCCAATCTATCAAGATAGCTGGAAACTCGTTTGATCAAGCTATAATTAAATACGTTAAAAATGAACACAATCTTCTAATAGGAGACATCACTGCTGAGAGAATAAAAAAAGAAATAGGATGCGCATATCCAAGGCGAGAAGTTAAATTCTCCAGGGCGGCTGGAAGGGATTTAGGAACTGGTCTACCTAGGCTTGTTGAGATTTCTTCAGATGAGGTTATGAAGGCTATCGAAGAGTGTGTTAGGCAGATAATTGCTGCTATTATTACTACTCTAGAGACAACACCTCCAGAGCTTGCTAGTGATGTTAGTGAGAGAGGTATTGTACTAACGGGAGGGGGAGCTCTTATTTATGGATTGGATAAGAGAATAGAAGACGCAACGATGATTAATACGATTGTGGCTGAGGAGCCTCTCAACTGTGTCGCAAGAGGTACGGGAATGGCACTAGGATTTTTGGATGTACTAGATAAGGGAAGGGCCTTTACCCGTGGAGAGTAATTTATTCTAAAGTTTAAAATTGATATGTTGACATTGATAAATAATTCTGTTATCATATAAAATGAAAACAAATTAATAGATAAATACCTTATCAAGAGAGGCTGAGGGACAGGCCCTATGAAGCCCAGCAACCACCAATATGGAAGAGGTGCTAAATCCTACAAGGCGATGCCTTGAGAGATGAGGAGTAAAATGACAGTTACCTCTCTCTTTGTAGAGAGGTTTTTTATTTTTGAGATACGGTATTTAAGTAGGTAATAAATATGAGGAGGACAAATATGGCAAGACATTTATTTACTTCTGAATCAGTTACAGAAGGGCACCCAGATAAGATCTGTGACCAAGTCAGCGATGCTATTTTGGATGCGTTAATTGAATCAGACCCTAAGTCAAGGGTTGCGTGTGAGACTATGGCGACTACTGGTATGATAATGGTAGCCGGTGAAATATCTACATCAGCTTATGTAGATATTCCAAAACTTGTGAGAGAAACTGTAGAAAATATTGGATATACAAGGGCTAAGTTTGGTTTTGACGCTCAGACTTGTGCCGTAATTACTTCTATTGATGAGCAATCAGGAGATATAGCAATGGGCGTAGACGAGGGTCTAGAAAGTAAATCAGGGGAATTAACTGATGATGAGCTAGAAAAAGTCGGTGCAGGAGATCAGGGTATAATGTTCGGATTTGCATGCAACGAAACTCCGGAACTAATGCCACTTCCAATATCACTTGCCCACAAGCTTTCAAGAAAGTTGACAGAGGTTAGAAAAGAAGGAATATTAGATTATTTGAGACCTGACGGAAAAACTCAGGTAACTGTTGAATATGAAGAAGACAAGCCTGTTAGAGTACACACAGTTTTGATATCTGCTCAACATGATGACAAGGTAGAAAATGAAACTATCAGAGAAGATATCATAGAAAAAGTAATCAAAGAAGTTATTCCTAGCGAATTTTTAGATGATGAGACGAAATATTACGTAAATCCTACTGGTAGGTTTGTAATCGGAGGACCTCAAGGAGATACTGGACTTACTGGAAGGAAGATAATTATAGATACTTACGGTGGTTATGCTAGACACGGCGGCGGAGCTTTTTCTGGTAAGGACCCTACAAAGGTTGATAGATCAGCTTGTTATGCAGCTAGATACGTAGCAAAAAATATCGTTGCAGCTGGACTTGCAGATAAATGTGAAATAGAGCTTTCATATGCTATAGGTGTTGCTAGGCCACTATCAATACTAGTTGACACATTTGGAACAGGTAAGGTATCTAATGAAAAATTAGTTGAGATTGTAGAGGAAAACTTTGATTTAAGACCTGGAGCAATTATCAGAGATCTTGATCTATTGAGACCTATATACAAACAATGCGCTGCTTATGGTCATTTTGGAAGAGAAGACCTAGGTGTACCTTGGGAGAATACGGATAAGGCAGAATTGCTTAGAAAGTATTTATAAAGAATCGAAATTACCTAAAAAGTGTTCAAACTGTTATTGCAATTTAGAGAAAAAAATGGTTATGTAAAAAGTTTTGTGTATCAGCCAACTTGATATAGGAGTCTGTAAAATATTTTGTGTATGCCCCTCCTGATATAGTATATAATAACTA
>JASBZE010000139.1 GCA_029983575.1 Peptostreptococcaceae bacterium | reverse complement strand
TAAAAAAATATAATAAAATATTAGATATATAACAGGGGGAGTTTATGACAAGGAGACAGGGTGAGTTACTTCTGGTAGGTGTAATACTGGCGAGGAGTACTTCGTTTATAATGTCTAAGTTTTTACTACAGACCATGGGCTCAAACAACGTATTAGCCGTTAGATTTACGCTTGCATTTTTAGTGTTGTGCGTAATCTTTTGGAAGAAGATGAAAAAACTAGACAAGGATACACTAATTTATGGTACTATAATCGGTATAGCATATATCTTGGTTATGGTTTGTGAGATGGGGGCGCTTAAACACCTCCCTACAGGTAAGGTCAGCTTCCTAGAAGGATCAGCAGTAGTACTCGTACCTATATTTGAAGGAATTATAAGGAGAAAAATGCCTGGAAAGGTAGAACTTTTGACATCCATAGTTGCTTTTGTCGGTATAGGTCTTATAACATTAGATAGCGGCAAGATGTACTTAAATATAGGCGAGATAATAGCTATAATGGGTGCTGTATTTTATGCATTTGGAATTATTTCTACAGATAGATACGCAAAAAAGGTAGATCCATTTCTAGTAGGTATAGTTCAAATCGGGGTAATGGGTCTATTTACAGGATTGGTAGCCCTATTTACAGGACATCCAATAATACCGTCAGATCCACCGAGGATGGGGGCATTACTGTATTTGGCATTAGTTTGTACAGTATTTGGATTTACTTTTCAATCAGTGGGACAAAAGGCGACGACTGCAGAGATGAGTGGGCTAATTGCAGCTATAAATCCGGTTTCTGCGAGTATAATAGGGGCTATAATACTAAGTGAGCCAGTTAGTCTTAAGTTGATATTCGGTGCAATTTTGATAGTAGGGGCAATAATGGCAGCTAATCTACACAATGCTAGACAGGCAAAAAGAGCTATGTATGAAACTATAAATGCTGCAAATACAAATAAATAAAGGGGGTGCCATATGAAAGAAAAGTTTAATAAATTAAACCTGAAGGATGGTATTCTTCTCTTTGATGGGGCGATGGGAACCTATTACAGAGAATCTTCAAAGAAACCACTGCCTGAATGCGAGATGGCAAACCTATTTGATCAAGGTGAGGTAAAAAGGATCCACTCGGAATACGTACAAGCAGGGGCAAATGCGATTAAAACCAACACATTTAGCGCGAATACCAGATCACTAAACTGCGAGTTTGACGTTGTGGAAAAGATAATCAGAAGAGGGGTATCCCTAGCGAAGGAGAGTGTACAAATAGTACAGGACCAATCAAAAATAGAGAAGGGATCATCAAAATCGGTTGACATTTTCGCAGACATAGGTCCAATAACATACAAGCACGATAAAGATAGCGAGAAGGAAAGAGAAAATATCTTCGATGAGTACAAAAAAATAATTGATATATTCATCGATGAGGGAGTAGATAAATTTTTGTTTGAGACTTTTTACTCCTGCGAATTTATTGAGGATCTGAGCAATTATATATCTTCAAAAGTAGATAATCCTTATGTGATAGTTTCTTATGCCATCAATCCAGATGGCGTTACTAGGGAGGGATATACTGGTCAAGAATTACTAAATGCAACTTCTAAGTTTGACAATGTTGATTCAATTGGCTTAAACTGTATTTCTGGACCATATCATATATTCAAATATCTTAAAGAGATAAATATACCGAGGAATAAGGAGATATCTATAAGTCCTAACGCCGGATTTCCAACCATACTCAATAACAGGAGCTATTATTCAAATTCATCGACCTACTACGCAAATCAAATTGAAGAAATTTTGAGTATGGGAGTTAAGATTATTGGTGGATGCTGCGGGACTACACCGGAATACATTATGAAGATGTCAAAAGTCATAGAAAAAATGAAGAAAAGTGATATCTCTATACAGAAAAAAGATGTAAATATTAGGGTTGATTCGGAAGTTGTCGAAAATACCTTCTACAAAAAGATAGAAAATAATAGTTTTCCAATAGCTGTAGAGCTTGACCCACCGTCTGACATCGATATAAAGAAATATATAAGTGCGGCGAGAAGATTAAAGGACGCGGGAGTTGACGCCATAACTGTAGCAGATTGCCCTGTTGGAAGGGCTAGGGTAGACGCTTCGATTATGGCAGTTAGAATTAAAAATGACGTAGGCTTAGATCCAATAGTCCACTTCACTTGTAGGGATAGGAATTTAAATGCAACAAAGGCACTACTTTTAGGTCTTAATATCGAAAATATAAATAATTTGATAGTTGTGACCGGGGATCCAATACCAACTGCAGAACGTGATGAGATTAAGGCTGTGTTTAACTTTAACTCACGGATACTGACTAGGTATATCCAAGGATTAAATGAATCTGTGTTTACAAATAGGATGATCGTAGGCGGGGCATTAAACGTAAATGTCAAAAATTTTGATATTGAGCTAAAAAGGGCAATTAAAAAAGAGGAAGCTGGGGTTCAAATTTTCTATACACAACCTGTTTTGAGTTTAAAAGCGGTCGATAACCTAAAAAAGGCAAGAAAAGTTTTAAATTCTAAAATCATGGGAGGTATTATTCCTGTAGTAAGTCATAAAAACGCACTCTTTATGAAAGAAGAAATCGCAGGCATAGAGGTTGGAGAGGATATAATCGATACCTATGAAGGAAAGACGAGGGAAGAAGCTGCTGTTTTAGCAGTTGAAATATCAGTTGATTACATAGAAAAATAAAAGATGTCGTAGATGGAATTTACTTAATCACTCCGTTTTTAAGAGTTGAGATAGTGGAGGATATAATAAAGAGAATCTCTAA
>JASBZE010000138.1 GCA_029983575.1 Peptostreptococcaceae bacterium | reverse complement strand
TTTACATCAATAGACAGAATCTTTGAAGCGAAATTCATCTTGGCCTCATTCACCTGAGGCATTGAGTCAATAGTCCTCTCGATTTTCATAGAACAATTGGCGCAGTTTAAACCATCAAGAATAAGCTTAACTTTACTCATAGTCAATATCCTTTCTCAGTAGCGTACTTTTTTAAACTTATATAACTTAAATTCTCCTCAACGATTACTTAACTTCTCTCCTCGACGTGGGCTAGTCCACTGTCAAAAATCATTGATATATGTTCATCATCTAACGAGTAATACATTTCCTTGCCCGATCTTCTACCCTTTACTAATCTGGCGTTTTTTAATACCCTGAGTTGGTGAGATATAGCTGACTGACTCATTCCTAAAAGCGACGCTATATCACAGACGCACATCTCATCGGCAAATAGAACGTATAAGATACGAATCCTGGTCGAATCGCCAAAAACCTTGAAAAGCTCTGCTAAATCGTATAAGGTCTCCTCCTTTGGCATCTTCTCCTTTACCTTATTAATAATCTCCTCATGGGTTTTGATAACACCACAACTAATATCGTCATTTTTTTTATCAACCATAGTTAACACCTCTAAATAAAATTTTATCCCACTAACATATGAATAACTATTCATATGTTCACATATAATTATATCACTTTTTAAAAATACATCAATAGTTTTTGAAAAAGTTTTTTAATTAATTTATGCTAATAGATTTCGACATAGATTATATGTAAGCTTGTTCAACATAGATTATATTTTAATTTAGTTTTTATATAATGATTTTATAAATTAGATATTAGACAGTTCGCTGTTGAAACATTTATATTTTGACATTATAATAATAGTAAACGGAGGTGTATTTATGAAAAACATTGCTGCATTTTTTGATATAGATGGAACTCTGTATAGAGACTCCTTAATGATAGAACACTTTAAAAAATTAATTAAGTATGAGGTAATTGACGAGAGAGTTTGGCTAGATTACGGTAGGGATACTTTCAACGACTGGGACACTAGACAAGGAAATTACGACGACTACCTATATAAGGTTTCCGATTTATATGTAGAATACATAACCGACCTAGACATAGACGTCATAGAGTTTGCCGCCAGACAGGTTATGAGTCTTAAGGCTGATAGAATCTATAGATACACTAGAGAAAGAATTCGTTGGCATTTAAATCAAGGACACAAGGTTATTTTTATCTCGGGTAGTCCAAATTTCATAGTCGACAAAATGGCGAAAAAGTACGGCGCCACCGATTACAAAGGCGCTGATTATATATTCAAAGACGGAAAATTTACTGGAGATATAAATCCAATGTGGGGGGCAAAAAATAAAGACCTTGCCATTGATGAATTTAAGGAAAAATACAACTTAGATTTAGACGCTTCATTCTCATATGGAGACACGAACGGTGACTATACTATGCTCAAGAGAGTAGGAAATCCCGTCACCATAAACCCTACCAAGGAGCTACTTCAGAATATAAAAAAAGATGAAGAAATGAGAAAAAAAATTGACATAGTAGTCGAAAGAAAGGATATTATATATCACCTAGATCCCGATAGTTTTTATATTGAATGATAATAAACTTAAAAATACACATTATAAATAATCATGACCTCCCTTTTTATGGATGGTCATGATTACTTAGTTTTAACGCTTTATCTATCGTTTTTAATAAGCTTCTTCCTTTGCCCGATATAAAATCCAACAAATTCCGTTCCAACTTTATCGAGCAATAAAAAGACAATGACATATACAATCCAAAGTAAAACAGCTGTCCATCTTCCGTATTTAAATATCGGAAGTGACCAGATATCCGGTATGAAAACAGCCTGGATAAGAATTAAAAGAATATTCCCGACAACTGTCGAATAAACTATTTTCATCATTATAGTAAATCTACCTTTTTTGTTTTGCCCATATCCCTCGATTAAGTTTTTTACATAGCCATAAAACCCAAATAGTATGATGTATTCAGCAGCTTGAAGCTTATTTGCAAGCACCAGCCCAGCGATAATACAGGATGCTATAGAATATGTCAATGAGTACTTCTTTCCAAATTCTATCATCACCGCTATCGGAAATAACCCAGACACAAACATCAAAAAGAGGGTTGCCGGCTGTACCATATTAATAGCGAAAAACACGAGGGTGTTAATCGCTAAAAAAACACCGGATAAAGCGACAACCCTCGAAGTTTTAATATCATATTCTCTTTGCATAATAAATTAGCAACAAGGGATTAAATCCCCACCCATACACTCGCAACAACAGTCGCACATATATAACTTACATAGCATATCACAGCAACCACCGTTATTTCCACGAGATCTATTGTATTGATTTACCCTGTAATTATAATTGTTTCTCTGATTTGACATATTGTTGAAGGCCCTGTTGTACTCTCCATTTGAAGGATCCATGAACTTAGCCCTCTTTATATAGTCTTCGCCTTGGTCGTAATATCCAACTTCCATAGCGCACATTCCAGTCAAATAGTACCACTCTGCACTATTGTCCTCAACATTTTGTAAATAATCATATGCAGATCTAAACTGCCCCTTATCCATCATATTCCTGACTCTCAAATAGTCCTCTCTACTGTTCATCTTCGACCTCCTTCATTTTAAATACAAGCCTTCCAAAATTCATACATACACCTGAGTATACTATATTTTCAATTATACCCAAATTGTTTGAAATCTTCAAGTTATCCAGAGAAATTGACACCCTAGACATTATCATAGCTAATTTTCTATCCACGTTTCTTATAAACTCATCTAAATCCTGAGATTTTAGAAAACCTTCATAATCCTCTATTGAATTAATATTTAACTCAATGTTAAAAGGATTAAAACTTCCCTTTATAGAATCTTTTTTCATGTCCTCAAAGGCATCCAGAATATAGATGTACTTACCTAGGTTAAATCCGACGTCTGACACTAACCTTCTGTTTTTTTCAAGTTCATC
>JASBZE010000137.1 GCA_029983575.1 Peptostreptococcaceae bacterium | reverse complement strand
GTTTTTTACGTTCCCTAGACTTTATGACGTAATTGTGTTTTACTTTCTTTTTTTCGATTCAAAATGAGTCAATAATTCAGTTAAAAACTTATCTTCAAGAGGTGTAAAACTTTTCTTTCTAGAGTAAATAAAGTAAAACTTTCTCTTAAACTCCATTCCCCTGATCTTATATTCGACGAGTTTGCCAGACTCAAGGTCATCTTTAGCGGATATTCTTGAAATTAGCGAAACTCCTGAACCATTTTTTACCATTTCTTTTATGGATTCATTGGATTCTACATAGGCTATTACCTTTAATTTCTTTTCTAATATACCCTTTGATGCCATTACTTTTTTTATAAGAGCCTTTGTACCCGAACCATCTTTTCTCATTATCCAGTTAAGTTCAGTGACGTCATTTAAGTTTATCGTTGGAACCCTCGTCTTACTTCTAGTTAAAGGAACTTGGTAATTAGGTGCTGCTACGAGAACTAATTCGTCGTTAAATATCTCCTTGTATGCAATATTTGAGTTTGGAACGTGTGATCCAACTAATCCAAAAGTAGCAACGTCGCTAAGTATGTCATCAATAGCTCCCTGCGAATCATTATGTCTTATCTTGTATCTAACGTCTGGATATTCTTTGACAAATTTATGCAAAAATCCTGGCAGTAGATAGGTTTCAGGTATGCTACTACATACTAGGTCGATGTCTCCCTCAATTTTTCCGGCAAATTCCTTGATAGTAAATTCGGCTTTTTTACATGAATTTAAAATTTCGATCGCGTTTTTATAAAATATTTCACCTGTTGGTGTTAGAGATACGCTTTTGTTATTTCTATTTATAAGAGTAGCGTTAAGAGAAGCTTCTAGCTTTTGAACGTGTGCACTAACGGTAGGCTGCGTAAGAAACAGATCCGCCGCTGCTTTTGAAAAGCTTTTATTTTTAGCTACTGATACAAATGCTTCTATTTGTTTAAAGTCCATAATTCCTCCTCGCTGCACAGTGTGCATCTATTTTATATTACCCCTGCTCATTAGTGAGGCAAATTATTTTTGTTTGATATTTAAAAATACCAGATTTTACCTTACATTTTACAAAACACAAATATTGGGTATAATTCCTTTATAATTTAATTATATATGATAAAAGAGATTGTGTTAATAGTTTATTTCTATAATCGAATCTTTTGTTATAAGCAAAATGAAATGGAGGTTAAATATGCTTAAAAAGTTTATTAAGTATTACAAGCCTTACAAGGGTTTATTTTTCTTAGACTTAGCTGCAGCGCTTTTATTAGCGTCATGTGAGCTCGTATATCCTATGATTACGCGTAGGATTATAGATACAGTAATCCCTTCAGCAAATACGGGGATATTGACTAAGTTTGGTATAATTCTAGCGATTATCTTCGTTATCAAGGCTTGTTTAAATTATTTTATGCAGTACTGGGGCCACGTTGTCGGCGTTAGAATGCAAGCGGATATGAGGAAATTCGTATTTACCCATCTTCAAAAATTACCAAATAAATATTTTGATGAGAATAAGAGTGGGGTAACGATGTCTAGAATTGTAAATGACTTACAGGATATAACAGAGTTAGCTCATCACGGACCAGAGGATTTATTTATATCTATAATAATGCTCATCGGTTCTTTTATTATTTTGTTTAGAATTAATATTGAGTTGACAGTTATAGTTTATCTTCTTTTCCCTGTAATGCTCATTTATTTATTCAAGAAGAAAGATGCCTTGGGAAGAGCTTTTTTAAAGACTAGGGAAAAAGTCGGCGAGGTTAATGCTACTCTCGAAAACTCTATTGCAGGTATGAAGGTAACTAAGTCTTTCGGTACAGAAGAAAATGAGAGAGGTAAGTTTAACAGCATAAATAATATGTTTAAAGACGTTAGGGAATATGCGTATAAGGTCATGGCTGAATGCTATTCCGGAATGAACTTAAACTTAGATATTTTGCAGTGGATAGTCGCTATAGTAGGTGCTATTTTTGCTATTAGGGGCAGGATATCTATAGGTGAGTTTACTGCTTACATACTTTATGTAAATATGTTCATCCAACCTATGAAAAAGCTCATTAACTTTACAGATATGTACCAAAATGGGATGACTGGTTACATCCGTTTTCAAGATATTATGGACGAAGATACTCAAAAAGAAGCTAAAAATCCAATTGAGTTAAAGGATGTAAGAGGTCGTATAGAATTTAAGGACGTGAGTTTCGCCTATGAGTCATATGATAAAGATGAAAATAAGGGAGTATTAAAGGACATTAATCTAATAATAGAACCAGGAACTAAGATAGCTTTAGCGGGTCCTTCAGGCGGAGGTAAGACTACTATTTGTAATTTGATACCTAGGTTTTATGAGTATCAAGAAGGTATAATAACTATCGATGGTAAGGACATAAAATCCTTGAGCCTAGAGTCCCTAAGAAGAAATATAGGAATAGTTCAACAAGACGTGTTCCTTTTCACTGGAACGATAAGAGAAAATATACTCATAGGTAATCCGGATGCTACTGATGAGGAACTTATAGAAGCCTCAAAATCAGCTAGACTTCACGATTTTATAATGGATTTACCAGAGGGTTATGATACCTTTATAGGTGAGAGGGGAGTAAAATTATCCGGTGGTCAGAAACAGAGGATATCAATAGCGAGGATATTTTTAAAAAATCCTCCTATAATAATTTTAGATGAAGCAACATCAGCTTTAGATAATATTACTGAAAGAGAAATACAGGCGTCTTTGGACAAACTTTCTGAGGGAAGAACCACACTTATTGTAGCTCATAGATTGTCCACTATAAGAAATGCAGATAGGATTATTATAATTAACAAGGGTCAAGTTGAAGAATCTGGTACTCATGAAAAACTACTAGAGAAGAAAGGATTCTATTACAGGCTTCATCAGTAGGTTAATTTAACTACTACAATTATTTGTAAAACTAAATTAAAAACTCTTATGTAAAATAAAATTAAAAATTGTAGTGTGATATAACATATGTTACAGAAAATCATAAAAAAAGAGGAACTCTCT
>JASBZE010000136.1 GCA_029983575.1 Peptostreptococcaceae bacterium | reverse complement strand
TGTACATACATTAACCATAAAATAATTAATAATAACCTAATTAACGAGAATTCGTTATTGCATAAAATTACGTTGGTATTATTTTGATTTTTTAAAATAGGGGTATAATACATGCGAGAGCTTATGCTCAATTTTATTTTTTACAGGAGGTTAATATGTCTAATCCAATAGTAACTATAGAAATGGAAAGTGGAAAGGTAATTAAGGCGGAGTTATTGCCAAATATTGCACCAAATACAGTAAGTAATTTTATATCTTTAATTAATAAGGGATTTTATGATGGAGTTATATTTCACAGGGTAATTCCTGGTTTTATGATACAGGGAGGAGATCCTGAAGGAACTGGTATGGGAGGCCCAGGGTACTCTATAGCTGGAGAATTCACTGGCAACGGATTTACTAACAATCTAAAGCATGAGAGAGGTGTTCTGTCTATGGCTAGGACTATGATGCCAAACTCAGCTGGATCTCAGTTCTTTATAATGCATCAAAATTCACCACATCTGGATGGTCAATACGCATCATTCGGAAGGGTTATAGAAGGTATGGACGTTGTTGATGAAATTGCAAATACAAGTACTAACAGTGCTGACAGACCACTAGAAGATCAGAAGATGGCAAAGGTAACAGTAGAACTTTTCGGGGTTGAATATCCTGAAATAGAGAAATACTAATTGGAGCGTAATTATGAATTTTTTAAAAGTAACAAAAAGAAATGGTAGTCTAGTAGAGTTTGACCCTCAGAGAATTGTAAATGCCATTGAAAAGGCGATGGTTGAGACTGATATCGGAGTTGATTCAGAGGTCAGCCATGAAATAGCAAAAGAGATAGAGGATTTTATTAAGGAAAAAGACGAGATAATTTTTAGCGGAGATGGAAATAGGCTTACAAATCCATATAGGTTGATGAATGTAGAGGAAATTCAAGATATGGTTGAGCTTAAGCTTATGCAAAAACGCCCGGACGTCGCAAAGAAATACATCTTGTACAGGGAAGATAGACGTAGGATGAGAGGTTCTAAGTCTGATTCAAAATACAAGATGATTACTGATGAGTTTATAAGTAAGTACAAGCACAAGAAGGATAAGATGACGGATTTAGGGAAGTTTGTGTATTACAGGACTTATTCTAGGTTAGTGCATGAGGAGCACAGAAGAGAATATTGGTGGGAGACTGTTAGAAGGGCTGTTGAGTTTAACACTAAGCTGGCACCTACTTCAAAAGAAGAGGCTCAAAAACTTTTTGACAATATCTTTAATCTTAAACAGTTTCTTGCTGGTAGAACTCTTTGGATAGGAAATACAGAAGTAGCATATAAGTATGGTTTATCAAATATGAATTGTGCATTTTGCGTAATCGATAGTTTTGATATGTTTTCTGATTTATTCTACTTATTGTTGGTTGGAGCTGGAGTTGGATTTAGAGTTCTTCCATCTGATGTAGCCAAGATGCCAAAGGTTAGAACTAATATCAATATTTTATCTAAGGCATATAATGGGGTTCCAAAGGATGAGAGACAGGAATACACTTCATTGACTTTTAACGATAATATTGCTCAAATAACCATCGGTGACTCTAAAGAGGGTTGGGTCCAAGGGGTAAGGACTTTATTTGAACTATTGACATCTAAGCAATATTCAAAAATATCTAATATAGTTATAAGTTATGATCATATTAGACCTATGGGTGAGCCTCTCAAGACTTTTGGAGGTTATGCATCAGGTCATGGGGCACTTCAGACTATTATAGAGAAGATCGCCAAGATAGTTGAGAAGTATAAAAGTGAGAGATATAAGAATTTAAGTGCGGTAGATTGTCTAGATATTTGTAATATAATTGCTGAGGGTGTTGTTGTTGGAGGAGTTAGGAGAAGTTCTGAGTTAGCTCTTGGTAGCCCGGACGACGACAACTTTATAGAGGCAAAGTCTAATCTATATACTCAAAATAATGGTATTTGGAGTATAGACACGGACATCGCCCATAGACAGATGAGTAATAATACTATTTTTTATGATGAAAAGCCCACTAGGGAGAAGTTACATTGGCAGATCGAGCAGATGAGGTTCTCTGGAGAGCCAGCTTTTCTGAATGCGGGTGCTGCTAGAAACAGGAGACCAAATTTTAATGGAGTAAATCCTTGTGGAGAGATTCTCCTAGACTCTAAACAAAATTGTAATTTGACCACTGTAAATGTGTATTCATTTGTGGAAGATGGAGTTTTAGATAGGGAAGGATTACTTGAAGCTCAGAGATTATCTGCTAGAGCGGGGTACAGGATGACTTTTCTTGAACTCGAGCTTCACGATTGGAATGTAAAGCAAAATAGGGATAGACTTACGGGATGCTCTTTGACAGGATGGCAGGATATGGTAAATGAAGTCGGCCTATCAAAGGATGAAGAAGCCGAACTTCTAAGGGAGCTAAGAGAGACAGCTCACAAGGCTATTGACGATTATTCTAAAGAGTTAAACGCAGGCCCTTCTCTTTTAATAACGACTGTAAAACCAGAGGGAACTTTGTCACAGTTGCCGACAGTATCAAGTGGGGTACATTACTCTCACTCTCCTTATTATTTGAGGAGAATAAGAGTTAACGCAACTGATCCTATGGTAAGTGTATGCGAAGAATTAGGATATAATATATATCCAGAAGTTGGGCAGACTATGGAAGACTGTAGGACGAAGGTCGTTGAGTTTCCTGTTAAAGCGCCAAAAGGAAAGACAAAGTACGATGTAAGTGCTATTGAACAGCTAGAAAACTACAAGATGTTTATGAGAAATTACGTCGATCATAACTGTTCAATAACCGTAAGCGTGAGAGATCATGAATGGGACGACGTGGAACAGTGGCTATGGGATAACTGGGACGATGTCGTAGCTGTTTCATTCTTGTCTTTAGATGATAGTTTTTATGAACTTATGCCATATCAGGCTATAAGTGAGGAGGAATACGAGGACTTTGTTAAAAATATGAAGCCTTTTAATCCGTCACTTTTATCTAAATATGAACAGTTTGAGGAATTTGAATTGATTGATGGAGATTGTGAAACAGGAATTTGCCC
>JASBZE010000135.1 GCA_029983575.1 Peptostreptococcaceae bacterium | reverse complement strand
GGAATTTATTAAGTGATGATGGTGTTATATTTATATCAATGGACGAAAATGAGCATACAAATTTAAAAAAGATTTGTGATGAGGTGTTTGGAGAAAAGAATTATGTGGAAAATTTTGTATGGATAAAAAATTCTACAAAAAACTTATCAAGAACAACATCCACAAATCACGAATATATATTATGCTATTGTAAGGATATTTCAGTATTAAGTGATAAATCGATTTTCAGAGCAGAAAAGAAAGGTTTACGAGATGTAAATAGAATTCTAGAAAAAGCAAACAAAGAAAATTGGCCTGAACAAGAAACTGAAGAAAGATTAAAAGCATATTATAAGGAAAATCCTGAATTAAAAGGCATTAAGATGTATAATAGAGTTGAAAAAAGAATTGATGAAAAAACAGGACAGTTAAAGCTTAAAGTATATAGGCTGGATAACATATCAGCACCTAAGTCAACCGGTAAGGCACAAACCTATGATTTGATACATCCAAAAACTGGACTTCCTTGCGAAATTTCAATTAGAGGTTGGGCTTATACTAAAAAAACGATGGATGAACATTTAAAAAATGGGTTAATATATTTTTATGAAGATCATACAAAGGTTCCGGCATTTAAACGTTTTTTAGATACAGTTACAACTGAAGTTAAAAAATCTGTAATAACTGATTTTAATGATGGGAAAAAAGATCTTCAAAAACTTTTTGGAGAAGCTTATTTTGACAATGCAAAGCCTGTGTCTCTAATTTATGAATTACTGGGGATTTCTTCCAAAGACTCTATAATACTAGATTTTTTTTCTGGCAGCTCCACAAGTGCGCATGCAGTTATGCAACTAAATGCCGATGACGGAGGCAACCGCAAATATATAATGGTTCAAATTCCAGAAAAAACCGACGAAAAATCAGCAGCCTACAAGGCAGGCTACAAAAATATCTGCGAAATAGGTAAGGAGCGTATTCGTCGTGCCGGAAAGAAGATACTTGAGGAGAATCAAGACAAGGAGGGAATCGAGAAACTGGATACTGGATTTAGGGTTCTTAAGCTAGACGACACTAATATGAAGGACGTTTACTACAATCCACTTGAATATTCTCAGGAACTTCTAACTCAACTAGAGTCAAATATCAAAGAAGATCGTAACGACCTCGATCTACTATTTGGTTGTCTTCTAGAGTGGGGTCTACCTCTATCCATGCCATATAGCTCAGAAGTTATCGAGGGTTGTACTGTCCACGATTATAATGACGGGGATCTTATTGCGTGCTTTAATGAGGATATTCCCGACAGAGTAATCAAGGAGATCGCCAAACGCCAACCGCTAAGAGCAGTTTTCCGTGACAGTAGCTTTGAAGATAGTCCATCGAAAATTAACGTAAGCGAAATTTTTAAACTTATGGCACCGGATACTAGGATAAAGGTCATTTAAGGAGGCAATTATGAAGCTAAAATTTAAGCATCAAAAATTTCAAGCAGAGGCTGCAAAAGCAGTGGTCGATGTTTTTTATGGCCAGCCGTATTTGACTCCTACATATATGATGGACAGAGGAGAGGGAAACAAGCAGATAACTTTCTCCGAAAAAGAGGATTTTACCGGATGGGGAAATCAGAAGGTCGTTCCTGAATTAAGTGACAAAGTTATTTTGGAGCGTATAAACAAGATACAAAGAGATAATCAGATACAGCCATCTAAAAAATTGGAGGGTAGGTATAATCTCACTATAGAGATGGAAACTGGTGTAGGAAAGACATATACGTATATAAAGACTATGTACGAGCTTAATAAACACTATGGATGGAGTAAGTTTATTATAGTAGTGCCGAGCATTGCTATTCGTGAGGGTGTTTATAAGACTTTTCAGGTGACTCAGGAGCATTTTGCAGAGGAGTACGGAAAAAAGATTCGTTTCTTTATATATAATTCTTCTCAGCTTACTGAGATTGACCGTTTTGCTTCAGATAGTTCTATAAATGTTATGATTATTAATTCTCAGGCTTTTAATGCTAGGGGAAAAGATGCCAGACGTATATATATGAAGCTCGATGAGTTTAGATCTCGTCGCCCTATAGATATTATCGCAAAGACTAATCCTATACTTATAATAGATGAGCCTCAGTCTGTTGAAGGGGCAAAGACGAAGGAGAATCTAAGGGAGTTTAATCCTCTGATGACATTGCGTTATTCTGCGACACATAAAAAGGACAGTATATATAATATGATCTATAGGCTTGATGCTATGGAGGCGTATAATAAGAAACTTGTAAAAAAGATTGCTGTTAAGGGGATTACCGAGTCGGGAAGCACGGCTACTGAGAGTTATGTGTATCTAGAGAGTATCAACCTATCTAAGTCAGCTCCTACAGCGACGATTCAGTTCGATATGAAGGGGGCCAAAGGTATACGCAAGGTCACTCGTGTGGTGTCAGAGGGATACAATCTCTATGACAACTCAGGTCAGATGGCTGAGTATGAGGGCGGCTTTGTCGTTTCTAGGATTGATGGAAGAGATGATTCTCTAGAGTTTATCAACGGTATCAAAATCTATGCAGGAGATGTTATAGGTAAGGTCAGTGAGGAACAGATTCGCCGTATTCAAATTAGAGAGACTATACTATCTCATATTCAGAGAGAGCGTGAGCTTTTTCACAAGGGGATTAAGGTATTATCTTTATTTTTTATCGATGAGGTAGCGAAGTACAAGCAGTATGATGAAGCCGGCGATCCTATAAATGGTATCTATGCGGATATATTTGAGGAGGAATATGATAGTATTGTAAAAAATCTTCAGATTGGGATGGGCGAGCGTGATTATATTAAGTACCTGGATAATATTACTTCAGCTAGTACTCATGCCGGATATTTCTCTATAGATAAGAAGGGTAAGATGATAGATTCCAAGGTCAAGAAGAAAGAGACTATTACAGATGATGTCGATGCCTATGATTTGATCATGAAAAACAAGGAGCTTCTTTTGGACAGAAATCCTAAAAAATCTCCTGTTAGGTTTATTTTTTCTCATTCGGCTCTTCGTGAAGGCTGGGATAATCCTAACGTGTTTCAGATCTGTACTTTGAAGCAGAGTAGTAGTGATGTTCGTAAGCGTCAGGAGGTCGGTCGCGGTCTGCGTCTTT
>JASBZE010000134.1 GCA_029983575.1 Peptostreptococcaceae bacterium | reverse complement strand
GTATACCTTTGTAACTTATCTTTAATAATTTCGAAGTCTAGATCTCTTGGAAACCTTCCTCCTATAAAATTACCACTTCCTCCGCCCTTAAAGCCAAGTGTTTCTTTAAGATATTTTATAAATATATCTAGACTGGTTTTATCTAAAGAATTATTGAAAATACTAGCTACCATATCATTAGATACCCCTACGAGTACCTTGTATGTTAGGATATGTGAGTATTTTCTTAGAGCATGTTTTGAAAAATCGCTGTCGTATTTTGAAAAATCAAAGGCCACGACGTCTAAGTTCATCATATTTTTTAGGCTTTCTTCGCTGTACAACAAATCAATTATATCATTTCTGTAGGATTTAATTTCCTCCCTGTCTTTTTCAAATTCCTCACTTAATTTATTTACTGCTTTTTCTAATTTTTCTTCTGAACAGCTAAATTTATTGGATAGCCTCTTTAATATATCTTTATTTCTTATAGAAATCCTAACAGCCCTGTCTCCGGCTACAAATTCCAATCTAGTGGCATTGTTATTTCGATAGTGTTTTAAAATTAATAATTCTTGTACTTCGATAGTGTTGTCCGGATGCATTCCACAACAGAGTGTAGTATCAACGTCGCCCACTTTGAGAACCCTGAGTTCTTCATCTGTTTCAACTTCTCTTCTGACTTTTATTTCATTAAGGTCAGAGGATTTAATAATATAGTTATCAACTTCCATCCTCGAGTTTATATACATATTTGAAAGACGCTCAAGATCGTATACTTGATCCTCTGTTAACTCTTCAGCAAGATCTAGTTGACTTACTTCTTTGCCCATATGAAAAGATCTTGTGTTTATCCCAAAGTGCTTGTATGCTGTGCCCGCTAGAATATGTTCCCCAAGATGTTGTTGCATAGCATCAAACCTTGAGTTCCAATCAATTTTACAAACAACCTCATCTCCTATATTTTTTTTAATTTCTTCAGTAATTATGTAGTGTACATCTCCTTTTCCCTTTTCAAAGCCAATAATTTTTTTGCCATCAACTGTACCTACATCAGCAAGCTGACCTCCTCCACCAGGGAAAAAAAGATTTTCTTCTATCAATATTTTAGACATATCACCCTTTATTTTCCCAAAATCAGTAATATTTTCAATACTGACTATAGTAGCGATGAATTTGTCTATGTACTTATTTTTATATACGACTTCCTTCATTTCTAGTTGTATACTCCTTTCTAGGTATGAACCTAAGAGCTGCAGAATTTATTTCATAAAGTTTTTTCCCGTCAACGTCTATCTTATGTCCTAGATGAGAGTTCCCGGAAATGCTTCTTACTTCAATCCTGTTTAAACCCATAGAAAAATCTATTCTTTCGATTATACTCGTATCATGTATTGGTTTTTTAAATAATGGCCAACCATTTACTGATTTAACCTTATCTTTGGAGTCAAATAGAGGTTCTCCTGAAACTACGTCAACATAAATTCCATCCTCATAAAAATCAAAGTACTCATTTTCATAAGGTACCTCGGTAAGGCCGTTTTGAGTTACTTCATATTGTATGTCAGATAATGAATTGATTGTATCTGGACTAAATCTAGGTCCATCCCAGATAGATTTCAAAAAATCATGCCTTCCTGATCTTCTGTAGTAGTTTTCATAATGAGATTTCCTCTTTATATGATACATTTGATGATATTCTTCAGCCTCATAGAACTTTCTATGTTCTATTATCTCTGTTTCAATTTTATAATCGAAACCTCCTGATTTCTCTAACTTTTCTTTTGAATCTTCAGCTGATTTCTTCTGATCTTCATCGTAATAAAAAATTGCTGTTCTATATTGACTACCCCTGTCGGCAAATTGACCACCTGCATCTGTAGGATCGATTTGTCTCCAGAAAATATCTAAAAGATTATCATAGGAAATAAGCTCATCATCATATGTTATTTCAATTGATTCATAGTGGCCGGTAGTACCTGTGCTGACGAGTTCGTACTTTGCATTTTCTTCACTACCGCCTTCATACCCAGCTACCACAGACATTATACCTTCATACGCTGTAAAAGGTTTAACCATACACCAAAAACAACCTCCTGCAAAACCTGCTTTTTTTATCATAATTACCTCCTTAATGAAAATTTCTATGCGTGTTACTACTCTTATATTTAATATCCTTTAAAATTACAAAGACATATTTAAATAAATTACATATAGTCATTTATTTAATTGCATACTCTTATTCTACCCTAAATTTGTATAAAGATAAAATTTAATGTAAAATAATGCTATACATTAAAACAATATTATTGTAAATTACAGTATGAACGTAATCGGAATTAACTTTATAGAAATAGAAATTTTTATTATTATAAAGGAGGTCTTGGTATGCCCAGAAGTACTAATTTTTCAAACGATGATATAGACATCATTATAACTACAGAGTTTTTTAAAAACTTAAGTGCTAATAATTCGAGAAAAATAGTTTTAAAACTTGCTCCCAAAAAAATCATTTACGACAAAGACGAAATTATTTTGAGAGAAGGAGAAGAGATAAATTCCTTTTTTATAGTAGCAAAAGGAAAAATCCATATAGTTCGGTATGATCTTTATGGTAAGAAACACATTATTTCATCAGGAATTGAAGGGGATATATTTGCAGAGTCCTTTGCGTTTTCTTCATCGAAAAAATCAAAGGTAGACGTTATTGCAACTAAAGAAACACAATTGATAGCGATAGATTATGAAAATCTAAAATTAATTAAAGATAATGAATTTTTGTTTGAAATTATCAGGGTATTATCAGATAAAAATATCTTCCTACAACAGAAGCTACAAATACTATCCAGACAGAAGATGAGAGATAAGGTCTTGCTTTTTCTTCAGATGTTTAGAAAAAAAGACTCTGTCTATATAGAGGTACCTTTTAATAGGGAGGAAATGAGTGAATTTCTCTGTGTCGATAGGAGCTCTCTTTCCCGCGAGTTAAATAAGATGAAAAAGGACGGCTTAATCGATTTTGAAAAAAATATTTTTAAGATAGTTAAATAAATATAACACTTTATTATAGTTAATAAATAGGTATAATACTTTATCAGTCTTTTAATTAATTTATTGCTATTAGTTTTTTAGTCAAGAATTAAGACTAGATATTAACAGTGAAAATTTTTAT
>JASBZE010000133.1 GCA_029983575.1 Peptostreptococcaceae bacterium | reverse complement strand
TGGTGTATGTTTAAAACTTATATGTCTGCTGTTTAGTTTTCAAGATTCATTTTGTTGGGGATGTTTCCCCTGTCTTAACGACAAGTAATATCTTATCAAGTTTCAAAGACAATGTCAACACTTTTTTACAAAAAAAATAAAAAAAGTTTTTGAAAAATCTCCAAAAACTTTTAATTACATTGATATCAAGCCAATCTATTATAAAAAAATATTATTTTTATATTACTAGATTTTTATTTTGTTGGTGTCGGATTTCTATTTTTTTATAATCGTCGATATTATCAAAGCCACAACACCTATTAAAACAATTGTTCCTCCCGGTTTTAATCCGACAAAAAATGATAGGGTCAATCCTATAACTGTAAAAACCACAGCTAATATTATTGCAATTATAAGAGTCTGCTTAAAACTTTTAGCAAACCTCATCGATATCGCCACAGGTATGACTATCATAGAAGATACTATCAAGGCTCCTACTGTTCTTGAGGCTATCGAAACTGTAAGGGCAGTCAATATAGTAAATATAAAGTTTATCTGCTTTACTGGTATACCGACAAGTTCAGCACCCATTTCATCAAAAGCCATATACATGAGCTCCTTATATAGAAGAGTAAATACCAATATTACAGCTATTGATATCCCTACTACCATATATAGCTCAAAATTTGATATCGCGACAATACTTCCAAATAAGAAGCTAGAAAAGTTCGAGGAGTTTCCGACAAATCCCGATAGTACCCCAGCAAGCCCCACACTGGCTGACATTATTATAGCTATAGATATCTCCGAGTGTTTTGGAAACCTCTTTCTTATAAACTCTATTCCAACCGATGCTATCAATGTGACAAATATCGCACCGACAATCGGATTTATCCCCATAACAAGTCCGGCTGCAATACCCGCAAGAGATGAATGGCTCAGCGCATCCCCTAACATTGACAACCTCTTTAACACAACTATAATCCCTATGCATGGAACGACGATAGCGAGGAGTAATCCCACTATAAATCCCTTCTGCATAAATTCATAGCTAAGCATCTCTATCATAACCTCTCACCCCCACCATGTGTGTGATGATCGCCATTTTCATGATATACCCTAACCTTTCGACCACTTCTCTTCTCGCCTAATAGATCAGTATTCTTATGAGCGACATTATCAAGACAACCACAGGTATTGCCTGAATCATCTATATCACAACCATTAGGCCTATGTATTTCACAGTAACCCCCCTCATTTCTTGGGCAGGTACACCCCATTTTCTCGACATCGTGAATTTCGACATCTTCTAAAGACCTTAGGTCATCGCGGTCAATAACCTCAATAACACAGGAGTTTTCGCTGCTCCCTAGGCTAGCAACCATAGAATTCCTATGCAGGTGTACAATTTTATTCGCCTTTATCTTAAGCCTGCTAATATCATGGGAAATCATAATTATCGTAATATCGTGTTTCTGGTTTAACTCATCTAACAACTTATACAAATTTTCCTCGCTGTCGTAATCAATTCCAGCTGTCGGCTCATCTAAAAAAAGTATCTCCGGATCACTCACAAGTGCCCTAGCAATCATTACCCTCTGTTGCTGACCTCCTGATAAATCTGAAATCCTAACTTTTTTAAAGCTTTCCATACCTACCATACTGAGAGCCCTCACAACCTTATCTCTGTGTTTTTTCTTGGGAAATCTAAATAGACCAATATCCTTAAATGCATTTCCCAATACTACCTCTTCAACAGTTGCCGGAAAATCAAGCCCCCTAGACATTCCAACCTGAGGTACGTAACCCACCTTTGACAGAGAATCCTTGCCTATCTTCTTTCCAAAAATATTAACGCTGCCACTTTTTGGCTTTAGTAATCCAAGCATCAACTTAATAAGGGTAGATTTGCCGGCACCATTACGCCCGATTATTCCAACATAATCCCCCCTATTTATACTAAAAGTGAGGTCATCTATAATATTTTCTTTATCATAAGAAAAACACAGATTTTTAACTTCTAATATGCTATCCATTTAATAACCCCCTCTCTTTATACTGTTCAAAATAGTGCTTAATTATTATACCTATCCAATTCTTACTATATTAATTTTAACCTCTTTACGAATATATAACAATACGTTTTGCCAATATAAATAATTTCAATATATATACGGATGGCAGTTTTATACAAAAAGGGCCAGCATTTAACTGACCCAATAAAACTTCTATTTATTACATAATATTTTTTATTTTAGGGCGTTCTTTAACTCCTCGAGATTTTGCTTCATTACAGAAATATAGTCATCACCCTTATCTAACTGCTCTTTAGTGAGACCCTCGACAGGATTTAAAACCTTGGCCTCTGCTCCCACCTCTTTTGCAATTGTTTGAGCTACCTTAGGACTAATGAGCTCTTCAAAGAATATTACCTTGACGTTATTTGCCTTTGCGAAATTTACAATTTCTTTCATTCTAGATGGATCCGGCTCAGAATCAGGAGATAGTCCTTGAATACCCTTTTGTTTAAGACCATAGTCCCTCATCATATAACCATATGCCTCATGCTGCACGACAACAGTCTTGTTTGGAAGCTTGGATATCTCACTAGAAAACTCATCGTCTAAAGCCTTTAAATCATTATCTAACTTCTTGAAATTCTCTTCATAATAATCTTTATTTTTTTCATCTGCCTTTACAAGTGCATCCTTTATATTCTTAGCTTCTATTCTAGCGTTTTTAGGGCTTGCCCATGTATGCGGATCAAAATCGCCGTGATCGTGATCATGATATTTGTCATCTACTTTGTCACTTTTATCATGATCCCCATCATTTTTATCGTGGTCTTTATTGTCGTCTTTGTCATTATCTTTATCATGATCTACATCATGTGAATCTCTCTTATGTCCATCGTGATCTTTATCTTCATCGTGATCGTCGTGTTCAGAACTTGACTTGATTAAATCAACTCCCTTAGATGCTTCTACCAACATCAATTTTTCGTTGTTAGCTGAATTTGTGACATCCTCAACCCAATGTTCCATACCTGCACCGTTGTAAATAAGCATGTCCGCCTTTGTAATGTCAACCAAATCCTTAGATGAAGGCTCCCAGTCGTGTGGTTCAGTTCCTGTTGGCACCAGTTGCTTTATATCAATCTTATCCCCACCGATTTTGCTAGCGAAATCATACATAGGATAAAAACTAGCGTACACCTTTAACTTTCCGTCGTCTTTCGCTTGACCTTGACCGCCCTTTTGACAACCAGAGAGGCCAATAGCACAAACAGCCGCTACAACAATAGCTTTTGTTATCCTTCGCCTAAAATTATTAACTTTCATAATACCCTCCAAAATTTTTTGATTTTTATTTGTTTAATTTAATTAAGCAAAAATTGTTAGATCATATTGTATATCTACAGCAAATAATTGCGTTAATAATGCAAAAACACAAATAATTATTTTTGTCCATTTGCGTATTTTATGCAAGTTACAGACAAATAATGCAATCTATTCGCATATATTATAATTCTAAAAAATCTACATGTCAATACGTCTTTTATTTTTAATTTATTTTTTAT
>JASBZE010000132.1 GCA_029983575.1 Peptostreptococcaceae bacterium | reverse complement strand
TGTTAAGACCTTCCTTATACAAGTCAGATAAATCGTCATATCCTTCAATATATTTATCAGGACTATATATTTTATCTAAATGTCTTTTTATTTGCTTTTTGTGTGAATTAATACCTTTTAATATATGTATAAATACTGCAAATTATCAGGGGTTAAAAAATAAGTATTTATGATCTAAGGCACTCATATGTAAGTTTATTGATTGAATTAGGTGTAAATATAACTACTATTTCTGATAGATTAGGGCATGAAAAAATAGATACTACATGGAATACATACGCACACTTATATCCAAATCAAAGACAGGACGTTGTAAGATGCAATTTCGCAATCACGCCAAAATCACGCCACATAGTAAAATATAAATAGTGTACCCCTTGAAAATAAAGAGGTACACTATTTTTTTAACTATTCCCACTCGATAGTTCCAGGTGGTTTTGAAGTAATATCATAAACAACCCTGTTTACTCCATCACACTCATTAATAATCCTGCTAGAAATCTTCTCAAGAACCTCATATGGAATCTTGTACCAATCAGAAGTCATACCATCTGATGATGCAACTGCCCTAAGTCCAACGAGATATGCATAAGTTCTCTCATCTCCCATAACACCAACGGTTTTTACATCAGGAAGAGTAGCAAATGCCTGCCAAATTTCTCTATATAGACCCGCTTTTCTAAGCTCGTCCATGTAAACTGCATCGGCCTCTCTTAAAATATCACATTTTTCCTTGGTTACTTCTCCTATAACCCTTATACCTAGGCCTGGACCTGGGAATGGATGTCTAAATATAAGTCCTTCTTCTATACCGAGTTCAAGCCCAATATTTCTAACTTCATCTTTAAAAAGCTCTCTAAGAGGCTCTACTATTTCTTGGAAGTCCACATCCTCTGGCAATCCTCCGACATTGTGATGTGATTTGATAGTAGCTGAATCTCCAAGTCCACTCTCAACGACATCTGGATAAATTGTCCCCTGAACTAGGTACTCCATCCTGCCAAGTTTGTGACTCTCTTCTTCAAAAACTCTAATAAACTCTTCGCCAATTATTTTTCTCTTCTTTTCAGGCTCTGTAACACCTTTTAACTTACCTAAGAATCTATCTTCAGCATTTACCCTAATTAAATTCATATTGAATTTTTCTTTAAATATTCTTTCTACGTCATCGCCCTCATTTTTTCTTAGCAAACCGTGATCTACGAATATACAAGTTAGGTTATCTCCAATCGCCCTATGTACTAAAACAGCTGCTACTGATGAGTCTACTCCACCGCTAAGTGCACATAAAGCCCTCTTATCACCTATCTTCTCTTTTATTTCCTTTACCTTGTCATCAATAAATGATGTGGTAGTCCAGTCTCCTTTAACCTTACATACTTTATAGAGGAAGTTAGAAAGTATCTTATCTCCATCTATAGTATGTTCAACTTCTGGATGGAACTGAACGCCATAAATATTTCTCTTAGTATCTTCCATAGATGCAATTGGACAGTCTGCTGTCTTAGAAGTTACGACAAATCCCTCTGGAGCACTAGATATATAATCAGTATGGCTCATCCACACTTGATCTGAGTCAACACCATCATATAGGATTGATTCACCATATTCAATCTTGGTTTTACCGTATTCCTTATGTTGATTATCCCCCTTTTCAACTTTTCCGCCTAAAAGATGGGCAATTAGTTGATCTCCATAACAAATCCCCAAAATAGGTACTCCCATTTCAAATATCTCTGTACTTATTTTTGGTGAATCTTCTAGATAAGCACTATTAGGCCCTCCAGTAAAGATTATTCCCTTTGGATTTTTTTTACGAATTTTATCTAAATCCACAGTATAAGGTAATATTTCACAATATACTTTATTTTCTCTTACTCTTCTAGCTATTAGCTGGTTGTACTGTCCGCCAAAATCTATGACTAGTACCGTTTCATGTTGCATAGAAATACCTCCCGTCATTTATTAGAATCTGTTTAAATATCAATATTATACTATATAGATTATACCATAAATTCATAAAATAATATCTTCAAAAATAAATAAAAAAACTATTCTAACAATTACATTCTCTTAAGACATCTACGGCAATTTGTGATAAAATAGGTAACGTAGAAAATTTTATTTGTTATACTAATAGAGAGGATGAAAATTTTGAACATACTAAAACAGATTACTATAATAATGTTCGTAACTCTTATCGGGGTTATCCTTAATAAATTAATTCCATTGCCGATCCCTGCAAGTATATACGGACTAGTCATTATGTTTTTGATTCTTTGGTTCGGATGGCTCAAGGTTGAAAGCGTGAGAAGCGTGTCGATATTTTTGATAGAGATAATGCCACTTATGTTTATATCTCCATCGGTGATGCTCATTAAGACATGGCCTACAGTGAAGCCTTTTGCACTTTCAGCAGTAATTATATGCTGCCTAAGTACTGTAATAGTAATGATATTTTCTGGAAAAATTACTCAAATACTATTGGATAAAAAACACAAGCCACTTGATCCTACCTTTGATGAGGGGTATGGAGATGACTTAGAACTAGAAATTGAAGAATATGAATAATAAATATGCTAAAAGAAAAGATAAAAAGATAAAAAAGTAAAATGATAAAATAAGTAAAATGATAAAATAAGTAAAATGATAAAATATTAAAATAAGTATAATAATAAAACAATAAAAAAAAGTAAAATAACTACAAAATAAATAGGAAAAATAAAGGAGATCAAAATGAAAGAACTAATAACGGGATCTATTTTTTTTGGAATTGCCCTCACCCTAATAGCGTTTCAACTAGGGATTGCTATAAATAAAAGGTTTAGAATCGCCGTTTTAAACCCTCTACTACTTTCCATAATAATCGTCATATTAGTTATCGTCTTTGGCAAATTAGATCTTGATAAATACCAAAAGGGAGCGGATTATATAAGTTATTTGATGACTCCAGCAACAGTATGTCTGGCAATTCCGCTTTACGAAAAACTAAGTCATTTAAAGCACAATTGGAAAGCTATAATGGCAGGTATAATTTCTGGTATGTTTACTAGTGCTTTGGCAATTTTAGGAATGTCAATCTTGTTTAAACTCAACCACCAACAATATGTAACCCTACTTCCAAAATCAATTACCACCGCTATAGGCATCGGTGTTTCTGAAGAGCTCGGCGGTATTGTTCCAGTAACTATTGCAGCAATTATTATATCAGGTATATTTGGAAATGTGTTTGGAGAATTTATTATGAAGAAGACAAAAATCACTCATCCAATTGCTAAAGGAGTTGGTTATGGAAGCGCGTCACACGTAATGGGAACTTCAAGAGCTATGGAAATAGGAGAGGTAGAAGGAGCAATATCAAGTTTATCTCTGGCTGTATCAGGAGTTTTAACAGTTATAGTCGCTTCTGTATTTGCAAATTTTCACTAGTTTAACCAAAACTATATCTTATTAAATTAGTTAAGGAGGTTTATTATGAGTGATTATGATGAAGATTTTGGTCCATATCCAATTATCAAAGGAACTGATGGCTGCGGTTGTTCTTCCTGTCTGATAGTACTCGTCG
>JASBZE010000131.1 GCA_029983575.1 Peptostreptococcaceae bacterium | reverse complement strand
ATAAAATTATATTATTTGATATTGATGTACGATATATTGGATATAAATTATAGAACTGATTCAAAAGTTGTTTAAACTATTGGGTCAGTTCATTTTTAGTGGTATAATAAATATGGTAATTATTTGGATTAGAGGTGAACACAATGAAAGACTTAAATATACAACCGGTTCTCATCGGTGGGGACTTAAACTGTTACAGCGTTGCGAGGGCATATCATGAGGAATATGGAGTAAAGAGTATTGCTATCGGAAGATACATGCTCGGTGCGACAAAAGATTCTAAAATAATTGACTTCAGAGTTGACAAGGACATTAACAACCCTGAAACCTTCGTCAAAAAGCTTATAGATTTTGCAGGAACTGACGAGTTGAAATCAAAAACTTTGATACTTCATGGATGTACTGATGAGTATGCGGAACTTATAATAGATAATAGGGAGGAGCTTTCAAAAAAATACATAACCCCTTATATAAATCCGGGCTTAAAAGATAGATTGATAGAGAAAGAAAGTTTTTATAAGATATGTGAGGAATTTGGGCTAGACTATCCTAAGACATATATTTTTAATAAGGGAGATAGATTGGATAAGTACGAATTTAACTATCCAATAATAGTGAAGGCTTCAGACAGTATAAGCTTTTTCCAAAATGCCTTTGAGGGTATGAATAAGGCCTATATGGTAAATTCTAAAGAGGAATTTGAAAAAGTAATAAAGGATTGTTATTCACATGGCTATGAAAAATCTATGATTATACAGGACTATATACCTGGTGACGACTCACATATGAGAGTGCTTACTTGCTATTCAGACCGTAATGGAAAGGTGACTATGCAATGTCTAGGACATGTACTTTTAGAGGAACATACTCCAAAGGGAATAGGGAACCACGCGGCGATAATAACAGAATATGCACCTGAATTATATGAGAAATACAGGAAGTTTTTAGAGACTATAAATTACGTTGGATATTCTAACTTTGATTTGAAATACGATGACAGAGATGGAAAGTACAAGGTTTTTGAGATAAATCTAAGACAGGGAAGAAGTAACCATTACGTGACTTCCTCTGGAAATAACATCGCAAGAAATGTAGTTGAAGATAGGGTACTTAAGAAAAATAAAACTCTACACGTTCAGAAGGAGGAGTTTTATTGGCATGTAATACCTAATAATGTAGTGTTTAACTTCGTAAAGAATAAAGATTACGTCGATAAGGCTAAGAAGCTCATAGCTGAAGGAAAATCGGCTTCAGCATTTGACTATAAATTTGACTTGAGCGGAAATTTAAAAAGAAGATTTTACCTGTTCTTGTACGGAATAAATCAAAATAGAAAATACAACAAGTATTGTAAAAAATATTAAAAACCACTTTTATATTTACCACAATACATGGAAAGGAAGAGTATGGAGAATAAATTAGTCGGTGTTCTGGGAGGGCTAGGGCCACTGGCGACTGTATATTACTGTGACATGGTAATAACTATGACAGACGCTAAAATAGACCAAGAACACGTTGATATGATAATTTCAAATAAGGCATCCACACCGGATAGAACTGGGTTTATCCTTGGAAAAATAGATGATAACCCTGCTGAAACCATAATTTCAGAAGCAAAAAAACTAGAGGATTACGGGGCTGATTTTTTAGTATTGACTTGTAATACAGCCCATCATTTCTATGATGAAATACAGTGTGCTGTTGGGATTAAACTATTGAATATGGTCGATCTTACTGTAAGAGAAGCTATAAAGGATAAGCACGCCAAGGTCGGCATACTTGCAACTACAGGAAACTTAACAGCCAACTTATATCAAAAGTCCTGTGAAAAGCAAGGTATAGATTATTTTGTGCCAGATGATAGTCATCAAAAAGAGGTTATGAGTATAATTTATGACTATGTTAAAGCTGGTATTCCAGTTGATATGGATAAGTTTTACTCTATTATAGATTATCTTAAAGACAATGGGTGCGATGGGGCTATACTCGGTTGTACTGAGTTATCCATAATAAAAAAAGACAATTCACTACCAGATAGTTTTTACATTGACTCATCAGAGGTAATTGCAAAAGAGACGATTATTGAGAGCGGTAAAAAACTTAAGAAATAAAATAAACATAAAAATTACGAAAAGAGGTCTATTATGAGATTAGATAAAATAATCGACGGAATGGATTTTGAAGTTGATAATAATGAAAAGAAAATCGAAGAAATAGATATATTGGGGATATCCTACGATTCGCGTAAGGCTGCCAAGGATAATATCTTCGTCGCAATAGTCGGTGAAACTCTCGATGGTCATAAATACATACCTCAAGCTTATGAAAATGGAGCTAGGGTTTTTGTCGTGTCAAGTGATGTAGATGATTTTGAAGATGCCTTATTCATCAAGGTAAAAAACACAAGATTAGCTTTGTCTAAGATGAGTCATAACTTTTATGATAGACCTTCAGAAAAGATGAAAATCGTTGGGGTAACTGGTACAAAGGGTAAAACAACAATATCAAACTTTTTGGCTCATGTTTTAAATCAAGGTGGAATAAATACGGGAGTTATAGGTACGAATGGAACGTTTTATAACAATAAAAGTGAGAGTACTATAAATACGACACCAGAGAGCTATGAACTTCATAAGATATTTAAACAAATGTACGATGAGGGTGTAGAGTGTGTATGTATGGAGGTCAGTTCTTCAGGAATGATGATGAATCGCGTCGAGGATGTTGATTTTGATGTTGTAATATTTAACAACATATCTATGGATCACATAGGGCCTAAGGAACACCCTACATTTGAGCATTATTTAGATTGCAAGGCCAGGTTGTTTACACTCAGTAGATATGGGTTGGTAAATAGAGATGACGAATACTCATCTTATGTAGAAAAGATAGCAACTTGCGAGGTAGAGGACTTCGGAATATACAACAAGGCGGATTTTCACGCTACAAAGATAAGATATCAAAGAGAAATTGACGCTTTGGGAGTTGAATTTGACTTTGAGAGAAAGGGCGTCGACGAAGGGCGAGTTTTCGTTCCATCTCCAGGCAATTTCAGTATATACAACGCACTTGCTGTAATAGCTACATGCGAAAAACTAGGTCTGGATTTTAATAAGATAAAAGAAGGTATAAGTACTGTCAAAGTTGACGGAAGGGTTGAGGTTTTAGATATAATACCTGATGCAAGCGTCATAATCGATTATGCTCACAATGGAGTTAGCCTAGAGAATGTGCTCAATACATTGCTTGAATATCATCCAAAGAGATTGATTTGCCTCTATGGATCTATAGGAGGAAGAGCTGCTTTAAGAAGGCAGGAACTTGGAGAAGTCGCCGCAAGATTGACAGATGTCAGCATAATTACAACAGATAATCCAGATGACGAAGATCCAGTGAAAATTATAGATGAGATAGCAGAGTGCTATAAGGATTCAAAGGCTCAGGTGATTAAGATTGTAGATAGAGAAGAGGCGATCAGGTATGCCATAAGAATGTTGGAGCCTGGGGACATGCTTGTTCTAGCTGGAAAGGGCCATGAAAAATATCAATATATACATGGCAAGAGGGAGTTTTTTGATGAGAAAGCTATAGCAATAGAGGAAGCTAAATTAA
>JASBZE010000130.1 GCA_029983575.1 Peptostreptococcaceae bacterium | reverse complement strand
AAAATAAATAGTCTAATAGAATGTATAGTTTTTAACTCTTTAATGGGTGGCATTAGTGTTGTACTATTGCCACCCATATTTTTAGTTTATTTATTTGCTATATTTAATCTTTTATGTTTTATTCTTTGAGGAGAAATTTTTCGGATACTCTATGCCAAAATCCATATCCGGGCATTCTTACCAATCTGATTTTTCTATTGCTTATCTCAAATTTCATGCTCTCAATATTTTTAAACCTATGTTCTACGCCATCAGTCACTATCAAAATAGAATTTTCAAATCTGTACTCTGGAACAATCTCGACTGTAGATCTATTACCAGGGACGATTATACTCGATGTAAAGCTCCTGTAGGCACTTGTATTGATTGGGGAGAGTGGAGTTATCTGAATTAATCTAAGGCTGTTGTCGACAATACTACCGCCTGCTGAGTAGTTATAGGCAGTCGACCCCGTTGAAGTCGCGACCAACATTCCATCGCCACTAAATCTCTCCATGAGCTCTCCATTAAGATACATCCTCAGGTGTACGACCCTAGAGCGACATCCCTTTATGACAGCCTCGTTTATTATATACCTCTCTATCTTACTATCTTTAGTACAGAGGGTCATCTTGAGTAAGTACATATCCTGTAGGACGTATTTTTCTTTTTTTAAAACTTCTATAAATTCGTCTATTCTATCTGGAGTAATTTCCGCGAAAAATCCAAGATGACCGGTGTTGACTCCGAATATAGGTATTCTGGGAAATCTAAAATCCCTGCAAGTCTTTAGAAAGGAACCATCTCCGCCCACGGAAATTATCATTATTGTATCGTGTTCTATTTTATCGCTGACTATATAGCCGGCTTTTATTAGTTTCTCTGTTATTAATTTTTTTGTCTCCTGTGATTTTGCCATTGCATTGGCTTTTATAGTTATACATTTTTGCCTTTTTGCCATACTCTCACCTCTCAAATATTATAACATATTAGTTCGATATTTTTCTTTAATTTTATTAATAGCTTTAAAAAAATCCGTATATCTGATAAAATTAATAATTATAATGGGAGGGGGATTATTATGTCATTAGAAAATGTGTTAGAGTTTTTTAAAGAGTACGGTAAAGAAGATGATGTTATGATTTATGATCAGAGTAGCGCAACGGTAGAGCTTGCTGCTAAGGCTGTAGGAACTGAGCCGGAGAGAATAGCTAAGACCCTGTCCTATAAGTTAAAGGACGGTTCTCCTATTCTCGTAGTGGCAGCTGGGGACGCTAGAGTTTCAAATAAACTTTTTAAAGAGACCTTCTCTTGTAAGGCAAAGATGTTAAGTCGTGAAGAGGTAAATGAACTGATTGGTCACGAAGTTGGTGGGGTTTGCCCATTTGCGATTAAAGATGGAGTGAATGTATACCTAGATAGGTCACTTTTGAGATTTGATACAGTTTTTCCAGCTTGTGGTTCAAGTAACTCAGCGATAGAGTTAACAATAGACGAGCTAGAAAAATACTCACACTTTACCAACTGGGTTGAGGTATGCACCTATTTATAATGGAGTGATGAGATGTACTTAGAAGATAGACAGAAATATAATAAATTTGTATATGAGGCCGAAAGAGATGCTAGCCTAAAGGAAATAGTTCTTGAAGACATGGGATTTTCTGTGCGTTTTTTGACAAGTTCAAAAAAGGAAAAGAATATTTTCGTCAGGGGAGAATATCGTAAAGTCGGTTTTAATGTAAAAAAAGGGGATGTAATAGAAATTTTACTACCAGAGGAAAAATCAAATTTCATTCCTCAGGATCTAGGTATAGATGTTTTGTATGAGGATTTTGACCTAATAGTACTTAATAAACCACCTTATATGGTGGTACACCCTACAAAAAGTCACAAGAAAGGCACACTTGCTAATTTTTGCCAATTTTATATTGAAAAGAGCGGGGAAAAATACAGGCCTAGGTTTGTAAATAGACTCGATATGAATACTTCAGGACTGGTTATAGTTGCCAAGAACTCCTTTGCTCACCACAATCTATCCAAACAGATGCAAGATAACTTGGTGAATAAGGAATACTTTGCCTTAGCTATTGGTAGAGTTGATGAAGATATTGAAGACTATGATAAAATTGAAGATGGACATAGAATTAATGGGCAAAAAGATAATGATGAGTTTTCTTATACGATAGACAGGCCTATTTACAGACCTACCGATGACAGCATACACAGGGTAGTTGACGTTAGAGGTCAGAGATCTGTCACTCACTTCAATGTAGAAAAACACATTGGAGATTATTCACTACTCAGGCTTAAATTAGAGACAGGACGCACACATCAGATTAGGGTACACCTAAAGTCAATCGGTCATCCCATATATGCTGATGATCTCTATGGAGAGTCGGTTGAAGGAAAAAGGCAGTTGCTTCACGCTGCAAAACTTGAATTTTATCAGCCAAGGACTAAAAAGAAAATAACTGTTGAATCTGAATTGCCCGGTGATTTTTTTATTGAATAGAAATTAAATTTAATGGCTACTTGCTTAAATTTAATGAATAGAAATTTAAGTTTTAGAAAGGAAAAAAGAAGTTAATATATGATAATTAATAAAGCTATTTTACATGTTCTCGACAAAACGAGCGATACTCCTATCTTAAATGAGTTTGAAATTAAGAGTTCACAAGAGGTAGAGTCTTTTTTTCAAAAAGGAATTAAGAGGGTTATAAAAAATGATAATTTGAGAAAGTCGATTTTTAACGATTACTCAGAAAATACAATAAGAATTTGTTGTGAGAATATGATTCAAAATGAGGACACCTTTGTAGAAAATTCACAGGAGATAGCATCCTACCTTTTTGACGTTATGAAGGTAAGCTCAGAGATTGATTCCTGTGACATTGCGATATGTCTTTTTACAAATGAGGAACAAAGAATGGTCGGTATATTTAAATTAGATTACAAAAAACTTTTTACCCATTCAATTGATGTTGTAGATGATAAATTCAAGATTCAGTTTGTGACAAATAATATCGGCATTCAGGAGTCTCAGAGGTTTAAAAATGCCGCTATAATCGGGATTAGCGGAATAAATGACGATTATCATCTTGAGGTATTAGATCTTGATGGAGAGAAAAAAGAAGTCGAGACGTCATGGTTAAAAGAATTCTTAAACGTTACGACTATATCGGACGAGAAGTTTAACACTAGAATGTTTAAAAAGATAACCGATAATTGGCTTTCTAACGTTATGAGCACCGATATTAAAAAATCTGAAAATATAAGGGGATATATGAATCATTTGCTAAAAAATGAGGATGAAATTGACGTTGAAAAATTTGCCGAGGACACATTAAAAGATGAGGGGCTAAAGGAAGAATTCAACGATATTATGAAAGAAAGGCTCGTAGATGAGAACTTTGTAGTAGACAAGGAATGGGTCAGTAAGAATCTAAAGAAAAAGAGCATTACCACCGACAGTGGATTCGTTCTAAGGGGAAGTCTAGAGGATTTTGACGATCCTATGAAATATTCATTAAAGCAAAATGACGATGGTACCTTCGATATAACGATTAAAAACATAAATGCTTATGAAGTTAAATAAAATTAGTTTACTGGATAATGAGAAGCTTTCAACCTAAAGTC
>JASBZE010000129.1 GCA_029983575.1 Peptostreptococcaceae bacterium | reverse complement strand
TATCTAATTTATTTATTTTATCTAATTTATTTATTTTATCTAATTCAAAAAATTCATCTAAATATCAATTATCTAAATATCAATTATCTAAATATCAAATTAGCTAAATATCCAGCTTAAAATAATCCTTTATCGTCTCAAGTACGGCGTTGTCGTTGTTATTACCCGCCATGTAATTTGAGATCTTCTTTATATCATCGACCGCATTTTCCATTGCAAAAGAATATTTGGCACTTTGCATCATTTCATAATCATTCATATGGTCTCCAAAAACCATCGTCTCCTCAGGAGATATGTCATACATCTTTTGAATAGTAGAAATCGCCTTTCCCTTTGAAGAACCCTTTTTTATAAAGCTACACCAGTCGTCTGAGGACGTGGCTACCAAAAGTCTATCTCCAAATATATCCTCGGCTTCTCGTGCAAGCTCATGGGCCTTATCTTCCTTAAACATCTCTATCTTTAGCGCATCTTCCTCAACGTTTCTTAAGTTGGACACCACCTTAAACGCAGGGTTGTACCTTATTACCTCTTTTATAAAATTCATATTTCTATTGTTGTTTTCAAACAATGTCTTGAATTTAGTATTGTAGATGCACCTTTTGTCTTCTCTGGAATATATATAATCTAGAAGTTCCTTTTTATCTTTTTCCGGAATAATATCAGAATATATCTCCTGCCCGTTATTGGTAGCAAATGTACCGTTGTCAGACAAGAATATCATAGAGTCCTTGTAAATATGAAAAAGTTCAGACAAACTCATATAACTCCTCCCGCTCGCAGCACAAAAAATTATTCCCCTCTTTTTTAGCTCCTCAAATACCTTGGGAAACTCAGGGTTTAACTCTTTTTTGTCATTAAGTAAAGTTCCATCCATATCAGATGCTATTAGTTTTATCAATTCGCTAACCTCCATAAATTTTTTTATACTCTTATTATAACATAATGCACATAAAAGCTTTTACATTAGATAAATATTTTTTTACATTTACATCCCATCCATTGTAATTATTATCGATTTTGTATATAATAAAGGTTATGATTTTATTAATTGTGGGATTAAATAGGGGAAAATTTTTTAGTTTTAAATATGAAAATTAATATGGAGTAGGTTGAAAACAAGAAGTAAAATGCAGATACGAATAGAAAAGGTTGGTGGTACAGTGTCTGGTTTAAAAAAATTCGTCATAGTTCTTGCAGTGCTGGTAATAATATTCCCGGCAGTTGCCTTTGGATATGTATACTCTAGGCTCAAAACTATGCAATCAGGGGACAATTTCGATTCCCTGTTGTCAAAGGATTACAAATCCGATTCAGAGATTACAAATATACTTTTGATGGGTACAGATGAGAGACCGGGAGAAGAAGTTTCTAGATCTGACTCAATGATGATTTTAACGGTTGATACTAAGCACAAGAGTTTAAAACTAACATCTCTAGGAAGGGATACCTATGTAAATATAAAGGGCCACGGTAAACAAAAGCTTACTCACGCCTATGCTTACGGTAAGGCGGACCTGCTGATAGATACGGTAGAATCAAACTTCAACTTAGACATACAGCACTTCGCACAGGTTAACTTCTACTCATTTATGGATATAGTAGACGCTCTTGGCGGAGTTGACGTAAAAATTGAAGAAGGAGAGATTCACGAGTTAAATAAGTTTATAAACGAAACTTACAACTGGGATAAAAAAGCTCATAAGGAAAAGATAAGATACATCGACAAGCCGGGAACACATCATCTAAACGGTTACCAAGCTCTATCTTTTTCTAGGATAAGAAAAAACGACGGAACGATGGAGAGAGACTCAAGGCAGAGACAGGTAATTCAAAGTATGGTCAACAAACTTTCTACCCTATCAGTTACGAGATACAACAAACTCATGGAGTCAATCCTCCCTTATGTCAAGACAAATATGAGTCCTACAGAGATATTAGGTACTGCTAAGGATATACTCAGCATAGGAAATACGACACTTAAGTCTATGCAGTTCCCTCTACATCCAGAAAATGAGGTAAACCTAGAGGGCAAGGGATATGTAATACCTTTTGACCCTTATGAAGTCGACGTACTTCACGACTTTATATTTGAAAATATAATGCCTACAAAGGAAAGTATAGAGGAGGCTCGTCAAAACTATCTGAGAACAGGAGAGACAAAATACAATCACCCTAATCAAGGCGAGGACGATGTAGATAAGAACAACTTAAACGATAATACAATGAACGATATGAACACAGGTGATAATATAAATAGAAACTCATCAAATACGGATGTTCAAAGAGAAAATATAAACAGATTAAAAAATCAAAAGAGGCCAAGGCCTGCTACTAGACCTAGTAATTCAAATGATGGATACCAACAGGGAGCTGACTTCCCTGGCTCAAGCTCATCTGACGGAACAGGACAGGGATCTGATGACCTAGGTGATATCCAAGATATAGAATAATACAACTATAGAAAGGTTGTGAAAACATGTCGGGACTTAGAAGATTGGTGAGGGTGTTGCTGGTTTTAGTAATTATTTTACCGCTTATCTTCGGTGGTCTACTATATGCAGACCTACTCAAGATGCACGACTCATCATTTAACACGAAAATACTCAGCGATCTAAATTACGACGGAATTAACGGAATAAAAAACATCCTACTACTTGGAACTGATGAGAGAAAGGGCGAAGACAAATCGCGTTCAGATGCTATGATGATACTTACGATAGATACAGTACACGACAGCATCAAGCTTACATCATTGGCTAGGGACACCTATGTCGATGTTCCGGGAGTTGGAAAAACAAAACTTACACACGCGTATTTTTATGGCGGACCAGAGCTATTGATAAAGACCATTGAAGAGAATTTCAAACTCGATATTAACGACTACGCAAAAGTTGGGTTTGACTCATTTATGGATATAATCGATGCTGTCGGAGGAATACAAGTCGATGTAAAAGACAACGAGTTAAAGGAAACCAACAAGTTTATTACTGAGACATACAACTGGGCTAAGGAGCAGAATCCAAATATAGGACCCGTTGTATACCTTGATGATTCGGGTGTACAGACTTTAAATGGATACCAGGCACTTTCATTTTCTAGGATTAGAAAAAATGACAATGCCTTTGAGCGTGACAGAAGACAGAGAGATGTTATGCAGGCTATAATGAAGTCAGTAAAAGAAGCTCCAAAATACAAGTACATAGGTCTTTTCAGGGCGGTCATGCCTCATGTAAAGACTAATATGAAGCCTACTCAGATCATAGGATACGGAATAAAGGTTCTTGGAATTGGTTCTACTGATATCAAACAGATGGAGTTCCCTATTCCCGACGATATACATTCTACAGGAGGTATTTACGGAGGAGCTGGTTGGGTACTCAGATTCGAACCGCAGTCGCTGGATATACTTCATGACTTTATCTTTAAAGATATCGACTATAATAAAAAATAACAAGTAAATAAATCAACAAGCAGACTGATTTTAAACTGACCCCCAGAAAGTTGTATGTACAAGCCAACTTGAAGGAGGTCAGTTTTTTATTTTGCTTTTTTATCTTGTCTATCAGAACTTTTTTCATTTTTTACATCAGATAATTTTGTCCATTGTCTCTTTGTAAATTTACATCCCCGATATCATACACAAAC
>JASBZE010000128.1 GCA_029983575.1 Peptostreptococcaceae bacterium | reverse complement strand
ATAATTTTTTATAATTGTTGACACAAATCAAAAATTGATGTATTATTAAATTAATCCCGACTAGAATGGTCGGACTAAAAAAGGAGTGAGGTTATGATGTATATAAGACGAGAACAAAATTTTAAACATGAACAAAATATAACTTTAGAAAGACAAAACCAATTTAATTCCTTTAATTTCTGTTGCTGTTGTTGTAGATAACACATAACGGCTAGTTTTCATGCAATATTTCAAAATTCTAGTTGAATCTAAAAATACCAATAAACAATTACTTTAATAATTAAATATGGTAAAGACGTGGCTTATTTGCTGTGCTCAGAATAGTTTTTATTAATAAATTCTATTGTTGAATTTTTAATATCAGCTTTTTGTGAGTTTTTTGATGAAATTTAAAAAAACTAAGTCTTTTAATAGATTTTTTGATGTATTTACATGTTAAAACATATAATTGTGTTTATTGATTATGTTAATTTGTTTATTAATGATGTGTTTATTAATATAGTTTCAAATTTATCATCATATTTAAATTAATTAACTTAAGTAATTTAAGAAAAACACAAAAACTAGTGATTACAATATAAATTATTAAAATAAGTAAGTAATTTAATAGTGATAAAAATTATTTTTATAATAGAAAAGCAAGAGTATAATTAAAATAAATTGATATAGAAGAAATATAAAATTATGGAGGTAAATTATGATAAAGAAATCAGTATTAGAATTAGTAGGAAAGACACCGATATTAAATATAGAGAACACAAATAAAAATATATTTATAAAACTTGAGGGGAAAAATCCGGGTGGTTCTGTAAAGGATAGAGCTGTTTTAGGTATGATTGAAGACGCTGAAAAAAGCGGTAAGTTAAAAAAAGGATCTGTAATAGTTGAGGCAACTAGTGGTAATACAGGTATAGCAATTGCTATGATATCAAAACTAAAAGGATATAAGGCCGTGATAATAATGCCTGATTCAATGAGTCAAGAGAGAAGGGCTTTGATAAAGGCTTACGGAGCTGAGCTTATATTAACTCCTGGCGTAAATGGAATGAAAGGCTCAGTTGATGAAATGAATAGACTTATAAAGGAAAACAAAAACTACATAGCCCTTGGTCAATTCGACAATAAATCAAATCCAAAATATCACTACAATACAACTGCAGTAGAGATTTTTGAGGATGTTCCGGATGTAGATATATTTGTTACTGGTGTTGGTACTTCTGGTACACTTACTGGAGTAGCGACATATTTAAAAGAAAAAAATCCTAATATAATGATCGTCGCTGTTGAGCCGGAAGAGTCACAGGTTCTTGGCGGAAAAACTCCGGGGCCTCACAAAATACAAGGTATAGGAGCAAATTTCGTTCCAGGAAATTATGATGAGAAATTAATAGATGAGGTAATGCCTATATCTTCCGACGATGCTATAAAGGCTCTAAGGGATGTAGCAGACAAGGAAGGCCTATTGGTAGGAATATCTTCTGGAGCTAATATATCAGCAGCTTTAAAGCTTTCAGAGAGATATCCAGACAAAAAAATCGTGACAATTTCACCAGATGGTGCAGAAAAGTATATTTCAATGGGAATATACGACTAGTAAATATAAGAAGTAGATATATAAGAAAATAGATTTAAAGGGGGAGAGTAGATGTTTAGAAAGGTAATTAAGGATATAGATTTTATTATTGAAAATGATCCAGCTACAGGAGGGAAAAAGAATCTTGCTGCTAGGATCAAGACTTTTATAATATACCCTTCAGTACACGCATTGATAAACCACAGGATTGCACATGCTCTACATATTAGGGGATTTAGATTTGTAGCACGATTTATGTCTCAGGTATCTAGATTTTTTACGGGTATTGAAATTCATCCAGGTGCTACAATAGGAGAACAGATAATGATAGATCACGGTTCAGGAGTAGTAGTTGGAGAGACAGCAGAGGTAGGTAATAGGGTTATACTTTACCAAGGAGTTACACTAGGGGGTACTGGTAAAGACGTAGGCAAAAGGCATCCTACTGTTGGCGATGACGTCATGATAGGAGCTGGAGCAAAGGTACTTGGACCGATTAATATAGGAAATAACGTAAAGGTTGGAGCTAATACGGTAGTTCTTAAAGATATACCTATGGGCGCTACGGTCGTTGGTATTCCCGCCAGAATCGTCAGGATTAACAATGGAAAGGCGGATTTACACCTCGTAGGAGCCGATTACTACGTTATATAAATAAATTTTTATAACTAGGATAGTGTTATTAGAAACCATGATATTGACGTAAAAATATTATAGTGCTAAAATTAAATTAACAAAGCCCTTGCCATTAGTGGCGGGGCTTTTTTTAAAAAAATATGACGAGGTGCGATATGATAATAGTAAAAGATGTGAGAATACTAAATCCAAAGGATGATTTAGATACAGTTAAATCAATAATTATAAAAGAGGGATTGATAAATAAACTGATTGATTATAAAGATATAGAGGAAGATATATTATCTGATGATAATGTTAAAGTCATAGATGGGGAGAACTTGGTAGCAGCTCCAGGATTAATTGATATTCACGTACATTTTAGGGATCCGGGAATGACACATAAAGAAGATATAATTACTGGCTCAAAATCCGCTGCAGCTGGAGGAGTTACTTCAGTGATATGTATGGCGAATACAAATCCAATAGTAGACGACGTAGAGGATTTCAAATATTTTCTTGAGAGATCAAAAGAAGCTGTTATCAATGTATATCAAAGTTCAGCAATAACAAAAGGCTTCCGAGATAAAGAACTAGTTGATTTCGATGCCATGTATGAAATGGGGGCGAAGGGATTTACAAATGACGGAACTCCTATAATGAATACAGGTTTACTGGCAGAGGCCATGAAGGAAGCTAAGAGGCTTGATGTTGTACTTGCAATGCATGAAGAGGATAATTCCCTTATAGGTGTGGCTGGAGTAAACGATGGAGAGGTATCTAGAAAATTAGGTATAAAAGGAGCTCCTGTTGTGGCTGAAGATATAATGGTTGCCAGAGATTGTCTGATGGCCGAATACTATGGTTGTAAGATAGACATACAACATATAAGCTCTGGAAGGGCTGTTCAGATTGTTAGAGAAGCTCAAAAGAGAGGAGCTAAAGTATATGCTGAAGCATCCCCACATCACTTTACTTTAACAGAGGATGATGTCTTGACTCATGGTACTCTTGCTAAGATGAATCCTCCACTAAGAACATCATGGGATAGAGATGAAATCATTAAGGGATTAAAAGACAATACAATCAGTATAATAGCAACTGATCACGCACCACACGCCGCTGATGAAAAATCTAGGGAGTTTAGAAAGTCACCAAGTGGAATTATAGGTCTTGAAACTTCATTGGCACTTGGGATTACAGAGTTGGTTGAGAAGGGACATATTTCGCTTATGGAGCTTTTGAGGAAGATGACGATTAATCCTTCTCTTATGTATGATCTAGGAAGAGGGGACCTAAGCGAAAATATGCCGGCAGATATCGTGATTTTTGACCCTAAAGAAAAATGGACACCAAAAGAGTTTAAGTCAAAGAGCTCAAATTCCCCATTTGTTGGTAGAGAACTCACAGGAAAAGTTAAATACACTATCTGTAGAGGAAATTTAGTTTATCAGGACAATGAATAATATAAAAAATTATCAATCAATATTAAAATGG
>JASBZE010000127.1 GCA_029983575.1 Peptostreptococcaceae bacterium | reverse complement strand
AAATTTCATTTCTTATCTCTTTAAAAAATATAGCAATTTATACTTGTTACGTGATATACTAATAAGGATATAGTAATTTATGATTTTTATAGGTATCAAAGGCAACATCGTATTTTATTTCTAAAAATAGGTTGGTTTTAAAGATAGTTTAAATTCATAGTTGGTTTGATATCTAATATAATATACAATTTCCATTAAATTGGATAGCACAGGAGATTCTAATGAGCAATTTAATTGAAGTAAAAAATATGTCCTATGATTACAGGACTGAAGAAGGGAGCTTCAGAGCCGTTAGCGATATGAGTTTCAATGTAGACAGAGGAGAGTTTGTTGCAATTATTGGTCACAACGGTTCAGGTAAGTCAACCCTTTCCAAAAATTTAAACGCCATATTACTTCCATCAGAAGGGGAGGTTTTTGTCGACGGTATGAAGACAGATGACCCAGCGAATGTATGGAAGATAAGACAGACTGCCGGTATGGTATTTCAAAATCCGGACAACCAGATTGTAGCGACTTTGGTTGAGGAAGATGTGGCCTTTGGAGTTGAAAACTTGGGTATAGAACCTGAGGAGATCAGGCGCAGAGTAAAAGAGTCGTTAGAAAATGTTGGGATGTACGAGCTTAGAGAAAGGCAGCCACATATGTTGAGCGGTGGTCAAAAACAAAGAGTAGCCATAGCGGGAATAATCGCTATGAGACCTAAGTGCATAATTTTTGATGAGGCTACTGCTATGCTTGACCCATCTGGAAGGCAAGAGGTCATGAAGACCATTGGAAGGCTGAATAAAGAACTAGGGATTACCATTATACATATAACGCACTTTATGGAGGAAACTGTAAATGCTGATAGAGTGATAGTTATGGAAAAAGGAAGAAATATCTTAGAGGGTAGTCCTAGAGATGTTTTTAAAAATGTAAAAAAACTCAGAGAGATCGGTCTAGATGTACCATATATGACAGACTTAGCTCAGGAGCTAATAGCCGATGGGCTTGATATACCTGACAATGTACTCTCTGTAGACGAAATGGTGGAGGAATTATGTCGATTAAAGCAAGAAATTTAACATATATATATGATGAGGGAATGCCTTTTGAGCATAAAGCCGTCGACGATGTTAGTTTCGAGATAGAAAGTGGTGATTTCGTCGGGCTTATTGGACATACAGGATCAGGAAAATCAACCCTCATTCAACATCTCAACGGACTTATAAGACCGTCGAGAGGTGAGATAGAAATAAATGGATTTAAAATAAGCTCTGACTCACAGAATTTAACGGAGCTTAGAAAAAGAGTAGGTGTTGTATTTCAATATGCGGAATATCAGCTTTTTGAAGAGACTGTTGAAAAAGACATCGGATACGGTCCAAAAAACTTAGGTTTATCTGAAGAGGAGATAAATAAGAGGGTAAGAGAATCTATGGAGGCAGTGGGCCTTGATTATGATAAATACAAAGACAACTCTCCTTTTGAGCTCAGTGGTGGTCAAAAGAGGAGAGTGGCAATAGCTGGAGTAATAGCTATGAGGCCTGAGGTTTTAATTCTAGATGAACCTACGGCTGGTCTTGACCCAGGTGGAAGAGACGAGATATTTGAATTGATTAAGAATTTGAGAAAGACCTTTGATATGACAATAGTCCTTTCATCTCACAGCATGGACGATATGGCAAAGTTGGTCAATACTTTGATGGTTATGAATAAAGGTAGGCTTGAAATGATGGATACTCCAAGAAATATCTTTAAAAATCATGCCCACAGACTTAGAGAGATCGGCTTGGATATTCCACAGGTGCTAGAGCTTGCGATTAAGCTTAGAGATAGGGGAATAATGGTCAGAGAAGATGCCATTACAATAGGCGAAATAAAAGAAGATATATTAAGAGAGCTTAAAAAGGGCAAAGTGCTTGATAATAAAGAGTTTGACAATATAGAAGATAATAGAAAAATAAAAGATGAAATAAATAAAGATAAAACAGATAAAGATGAAATAGATAATAATGGAGTAGATAAGGAGGGATATCATGCTTAAGGATATAACCATAGGGCAGTACTATCCTGCCAAGTCTACCGTTCACAGCTTAGATGCAAGGATCAAGCTTATCCTCACAATAATATTTATGGTATCTATTTTTGTGGTAAATAAGTTTTGGGCTTATGCTATTGTTATCATTTATATGGGAATAAGCATAAAGCTATCAAATGTTCCTACTAAACATCTGCTAAAGGGCTTAAAACCACTAAGGTGGATTATATTATTTACATTTATAATCAACGTCTTGTTCTTGCCAGGAGATATTATATGGAAATTCGGCATATTGAAAATTACGGATCAAGGACTTAGAACGGCTATTTTCATGGCTTTAAGACTTATATTTTTGGTAGTGGGTACGTCTTTACTGACGCTTACAACTTCTCCTATAGAGCTTACTGACGGTATAGAGAGATTACTAAATCCACTCAAAAAAATAGGATTTCCAGCTCACGAGCTTGCGATGATGATGACGATAGCACTTAGATTTATTCCTACGCTATTGGATGAGACGGATAAGATTATGAAGGCTCAGATGTCAAGGGGAGCGGACTTTGAGAGTAAAAACCTCATCTCTCGAGCAAAGAACATGGTTCCTCTACTAGTGCCGCTGTTTATAAGTGCTTTCAGAAGGGCTGACGAGCTAGCTATGGCTATGGAAGCTAGGTGTTACAGAGGTGGATATAATAGGACGAAGATGAGAGAAGCGAAAATTACGAGACTCGATAATATGGCTGTAATTATAACGTTAATTTATATGGGGATAATTATTGCGACTCGTTTTGTGGGTAATTTTCTTGCTTAAACGATTAATATATTATTGAGGTATTACGAAATTATATTTATTAAAATCATTGTTTTTATATGTGCATTTAAAAATATGATTTGTTTATATGGAGTATTTATGATACACAATATTAAGTTGATTTTAGAATACAATGGAAAAAATTATAGCGGTTGGCAAAAACAGCCTGGCAAGAGAACTATACAATCGGAGGTTGAAGCGGCTATAAAGGATTTGACCACTGAGGATGTGGATCTATATGCATCTGGAAGGACGGATGCGGGGGTACATGCCCTTGGCCAAGTAGCTAGCTTCAATACCGAGTCAAAAATTGAACCGGATAGATTAGTTCTAGCTTTAAATTCAAAGCTTCCAAAAGATATTGTCATCTTGAAGGCAAGCTATGAGGATATGGACTTTCATGCTAGGTTTTCCGCCAGAGCAAAAAGATACAGATATGTTATCTACAAAAGGCGTCAGAGATCTGTTTTCATGGCAGATATGAGCTACCACATTAGATACAAGCTCGATGTTGAAAAAATGAAAAATGAAGCTACGGCAATTGTTGGAAAACATGACTTTACTTCCTTTGTAAGCTCTGGTTCCTCAGCGAAGTCAAACGTCAGAGAAATCTATGATATCACAGTAGAAGAAGATGAAGATACAATAGTTATAGAGATTTGTGGCAATGGATTTTTATATAATATGGTGAGAATTATCGTAGGAACGCTGGTTGATATCGGTAGGGGAAAAATAGGTATGAGTATGGAGGAGATAATTGCTGCTAAGGACAGAAATAAAGCCGGCCATACAGCTCCACCTCAGGGATTATTTTTAAAAGAGGTAATTTACTAAAAAATATTAAAATAAGAACA
>JASBZE010000126.1 GCA_029983575.1 Peptostreptococcaceae bacterium | reverse complement strand
AAATTGGATATTTTCTCACTTGTATCGATAATCTACTCACCCTTCATCAGCGTAAACTAGAAAATTTGCAAATGCTAAAAAAATCTCTACTACAGCAGATGTTTGTATAGGGGTGATAATATGACATTGGATAATAAACTAGGAATAGTTGACTCGGCTGAACTTGCAAAGGTCGAGGAAAAACTAAGCAAGATAAAAGCTATTGAGATATTTGAAAAAAAGCTACTTGATGATAAAAAGCCAGGCACTTTTGAGACTTTGCAATTAATACATAATCAACTTTTTGGCGAAATTTATAGCTTTGCTGGAAAAGTTAGAAATGAAAATATATCAAAGGGGAATTTCAGATTTGCACCCGTAATATATCTAGAAGAAGCTTTAAAAAATATCGAGTCTATGCCACAGTCAAATTTTGATGAAATTATTGAAAAATATGTAGAGATGAATGTCGCTCATCCATTTAGAGAGGGAAATGGAAGGAGTATGAGAATTTGGTTAGATCATATTTTAAGAGAAGAGATAGAGATGGTAGTAGATTGGAGTAAGGTAGGAAAAGAAGATTATCTGCTGGCAATGGAAAGAAGTCCAATAAAGGATTTGGAGATTAAATACATACTAAAAAATGCCGTGACTTCTGAAATTAATAATAGAGAAATATATATGAAGGGTATTGATATGAGTTACAACTATGAGGGTTACAAAACTTTTAAAACGAGTGAATTAAATAAATAGGAGGTCAGTATGAATACTGCACAGGAAATTACGTCGAAACTTTGGTCAATGGCAAATGACCTGAGGGGAAATATGGATGCTTCTGAATACAAAAATTATATACTTGCATTTATGTTTTATAGATATTTATCAGAGCATCAGGAAAAATATCTTATTGAGGAGGAGATTGTCGAATTTGAAGATGGCGAATCAGTCAATGATGCTTACAAGAGGATGGCTGTGGGAGAACTTCTCCCTGAATATTTACAGGATATTTCTTCTAGCTTAGGATATGCAATAAATCCAGAAGATACTTGGGAAAGCTTGATAAATAAAATACGTGAGAAAGAATTAAAACCGAGCGACTATCAGGATTTGATTTCAAATTTCAACGCTAATGCCGAACTAAATCAATCGGCAAAAGAAGATTTTTCTGGGATTTTTAACGATGTTAATATAGGGGATTCGAAGCTTGGAAGCACTACTGCCGACAGAACTAGAGCTCTTAGCAGGATTGTCGAGCTTATTGATAATTTTGAGTACAAGTCAGAAGATGGTAAGGATATTTTAGGTGTTGTATATGAATATATGATTGGTCAATTTGCTGCTTCTGCGGGGAAAAAAGCCGGTGAGTTCTATACGCCACATGAGGTATCTAAGATACTTGCTAAGATTGTTACAGATGGTGTCGAGGAGAGTGATAAGACATTCACTGTGTACGACCCTACTTGCGGTTCTGGTTCCCTTCTACTTACCGTTAGAGGAGAGTTAGCTGGGGGAGAAAAACAGGGAGCTGTAAGTTTTTACGGTCAAGAGCTAAACACAACTACATACAACTTAGCTAGGATGAATTTGATGATGCATGGAGTGCAATTTAACAATATGAAGTTGTCAAATGCTGATACCCTAGGGCAAGACTGGCCAGACGGTCCTATCGACGGTATAGATCACCCTAGGACTTTTGACGCTGTAGTTGCCAATCCTCCATATTCTGCCAAGTGGGATAATAACGAGGGCAAGATGAAAGACCCTAGGTTTAAAAACTTTGGAAAGTTAGCTCCAAAATCCAAGGCGGACTATGCCTTTATTCTACATAGTTTTTATCATTTAAATGAGACTGGTACTATGGCGATAGTATTACCTCATGGAGTTCTTTTCCGTGGGGCAGCCGAGGGCGTTATTAGAAAAAATTTAATTAAGGGTCAGGGAGGAAATAAGATACACGCTATTATTGGTTTACCTAACAATCTTTTCTATGGGACTAGTATTCCTACTACTATAATTGTACTTAAGAAAAATAGAGATAGTAATGACACATTGTTTATCGATGCAAGCAAAGATTTTATCAAGGGTAAAAATCAAAATGTACTATCTGATGAAAATATTGATAAAATAATTGAAACTTACAGAAATAGGAAGAATGTTGATAAATATGCATATTTAGCGACTATTGAAGAGATTGAGGAAAATGACTATAATCTAAATATTCCTAGGTATGTAGATACTTTTGAGGAAGAGGAAGAAATTGATTTAAATAAGGTGCTCGCTGACTTGAGAAAGGATGACGAGGATATACGCGCAGCTGAAAAAGAGGTCTGGGATATGCTTAGAGAGCTTGGTGTAGAGGTAGATTAATAGGTGGTAACAAATATGCTAAGAGGTGATTAATATATGCCTAACTTAAAGGCAAAAGAATATAAAAAGTTTGAAGATATAAAAAAAGTTAGAGATGATGGAAGTGAATATTGGAGTGCGAGAGAATTTTCTTCCGTTCTTGATTACACCCAATGGAGGAATTTTCAGAAGGTAATTGATAGGGCGATGATTGCTTGCGAAAACAGTGGACATCAGTCTTTTTACGATTTTGCTGAGGTCAGCAAAATCGTGGAAGCAGAAGCAACAAATAAGGCTATAAAAGATTATGAACTATCAAGATACGCTTGCTATCTTATTGAAACAGCTGATAATGCAGGAGTAATAACAAATGAAGAATTTGCTATATTTCAAAATACGGGATACAAAACAAACATACAAGAAATTGAAAAAGAAGAGATAAAAAGATTAAAAGAAAAGGCAAAACGTGGAAAACTAATGCTTGATGAGTAATGTGTATATGATGAACTTAGACGATAGAAAAATCTATCGTCTTTTTTAGTGTAAAGGAGGATAAAATGCGATTAACTGAATATGAAAGAATAATAAATGAAGTTAAGATTAAAAAAATAAGTAGATAAAATTTAGAAAATACTGGAGGTGTAATTTGTGGCAGACGGAAAAAAAGAGATAGTTATCGTTGATGATAAAACAATAAAAGAAAAGATATATCTTATTCGTGGACAAAAAGCTATGCTTGATACAGATTTAGCGGAAATTTATGGTTATACCACAAGAGCGTTTAATCAACAGGTAAGAAATAACATAGAAAAATTTGACGATGATTTTATGTTTAGATTAGATAAAATTGAGTTGGAAGATTTGCGATCAAATTTTTTGACAGCAAATGTTAGCCCTAAAAGTAGATCACTGCCTTATGTGTTTACAGAACAAGGTATTTATATGCTTATGACTGTGCTGAAAGGTGAACTTGCTATAACGCAATCAAAAGCTCTTATTAGAACATTTAAGCAGATGAAAAATTATATCATTGAAAATAGGGATTTTATCAGCTCAAAGGAATTAGCACAAATAGCAATTCAAACAAATAAAAATACAAATGATATAGCGGAAATAAAATAAACAAGTAACAGATTATATGGTTGTTTGATTTTTAAGTAGGCGGTAGAAAGATCTATCGTCTTTTTTAGTTTAAAGGAGGTAGGGTTTACTACTTAATTTTTTGATTATGTATGCTTAAATACTTAAAATTAGTTAGGAATGAAATTATTGTATGCTTTTGTTATTATTCTTGTGTTTTTATTATTAACTTGGGAACAGCGTAAATTGGGTTATATTGTTTCTATAAATTCAGGATATAATGGA
>JASBZE010000125.1 GCA_029983575.1 Peptostreptococcaceae bacterium | reverse complement strand
TTAGATGCAGAATTGTAAACTATTCATTTGCATTAACATATTTTTTTAGGAACATTATATAAGTTTGTTAGTTTTTATTATGCACTAAAATAACGTCCTAGACTATGTGTAAGCGTAACGTTACACAATACAGTGAGCGTCACATAGTCTAGGACGTTTTAAACATCAAAGAGAACCTAACATACTTATATATCAAAACCTAAATAACCTCGTTAAGCACATGATAGATTACAATACCTGCACTAACAGCAACATTCAGAGATTCCGCCTCCCCCCGCATCGGTATTTTTACTAATCTATCCGCACTCTCCACAAATCCATCAGACACACCGCTACCCTCATTTCCAATCACAATAGCAGTTTTTCTATCATACTTCACTTCATTATAATACACATCAGTATCAAGTGATGTAGTCACAATTTTATACCCGCCACAATTTACTTTTAGCATGGAAATTATCTCTTCCTCGCTTGCGACGATAAAATTCATTGTAAATATCGAACCCATGGTAGATCTGAGGACTTTGTCATTATATATATCGACACTACCTCTGACTATGTAGACGTCTTTGATTCCTGCAGCATCTGCCGTCCTAATTATCGTTCCCATATTCCCCGGATCTTGAATTCTATCTAAGACTAGAACTGGTCTTTCAGATCTTTCGGTTCTTTCGATGATTTTTGAAGCATTATTTTCCTTAATTGAGCAGAGGGCCGCAATACCTTGAGGATTTTTTGTATTTGTAATCTTAGAAAAAAGTCCGTTCTTTAAAACTATCTCATCAAAATTTAATTTAAATCTATTTATTTTATCAATTAATTCATTATTTTTAGGCTCATTTAAATAACTTTCATCGTAAATTATCATCTTTATATCTGCTTGAGTCTCTATAGCCTGGTCCACTATCCTAGAACCCTCAATCAAAAATACTCCCTCTGAGTTTCTAAAGCGGGATTTTTCTAATTTTTTCAGGTATCTCAATGTCTTGTTATCTTTGCTATCAATAATCCTCATTTTTCCTCCAAATTTTCATCTTTTTAATGACTACTAGCTTCTTAATGACTACTAGCTTCTTTACAAAATAATATATCCTAAAGACTTATGGACAAAAAAATCCGAAAGTCTTAAAACCTTATGTTCAAAAATCTCTAAAAGAAAATACAAAAACTAGAAACACTTTCGGACAAAAATTTCCGAAAGTCTAAAAAACAGCATCCATCCTCACCCAATGGCGAGACAGATGCTGAAGTTTTTTATCAAGTCATTTCTTAAGCCTAGCTATCTTATCATTATTTAAGTCAAACTATATTCATTTCTTAAGTCTAACTCTCCTATAGATTTTACCGAGAAATAAACATAAGTGTATTCACTAACTATTTTTCACAGAAGTGTTTTATTACCCCTGTTTCACCAGCGATGACAATTATGTCGTTTTCAATCAAATTCTCTTCCGGGTCGATATTTAATATTATATTTTCGTTTCTCTTAATCGCAACCACACTCAAATTGCTCCTCTTTCTAAGGTCAAGTTGAAGAAGTGATTTTCCTACCCAGCTTTTTGGAACTCTTATCTCATAAATAGTATGCTCATCTCCAAGTTCAATCTGATCTAGTACGTTGTGAGATACGAGATTTTGTACAAGTCTTCTTCCCATGTCTTTTTCCGGCATAACAATTCTATCTGCACCGATTTTTTGAAGCACCCTGGACTGGATTTCGTTGGCAACCTTACAAATTACCTCGCCAACCCCTTTTTCCTTGGCAACCAAGCAAGATAATACTGAGGCCTTGAAGTTTGACCCAATGGCAATAATCACGACGTCGAAGTTTCCTATACCTATCTTAGCCAAAGACCCTTCCTCTGTAACGTCTAATATAGCCGCATGAGTAACTTTTTCTGATATATTTTGGATGGCATCTTCATTGCTGTCAACAACCATGACCCTGTATCCAAGGCTTTCGAGAGAAGTCGCCACAGCAGTTCCGAACCTACCGCAACCAATAACTAAATATTGTTTTTCGTCCCTTATCAAAACATTTCATCCTTTCTTTTTATCCTAATTCAAATTGGATATTAGCATAATTCAAGTTGAATAACTAACTTATTACCATTTCTAGATCCGAACCTATTCGAATCCATTCCTAACTTATTTCAAATCTGCTAACCTATCATAACTTTCTCTTCAGGATATCTAATCTTACTTTCCTTGTCAAGCTCTTTAGAAAGTATAGACATAAACAATGTAATCATACCCACTCTACCCGCGAACATAAACATCATAACCAAAATTCTTCCGGCTAAAGTGAGATTAGGTGTACCCCCAATACTAAGTCCCACGGTCGCAAGGGCTGAAGCAACCTCAAAACATGATTGAAGCAGGTTAAACCTAGGTTCTATGGTAGTCAGTATAAAAGTCCCCGCCACAAGTGTAAACGAAGCCGTTATAAATATTGCGAGGGCCTTTGGAATTACCCCTTTCGATAATCTCCTCTTAAAAATTGTAATCTCAAGCTTATCTTTAATTACCGCCTTGATACTAAGCACCAAAACCGCAAAAGTCACAGTCTTTATTCCTCCTCCTGTAGAAGCAGGTGATGCACCTATAAACATCAGAAGTATCATCAAAAATAGAGTCGCCTCATGCAAATTTACTAAATTAAGCGAACTATAACCCGCCGTTCTAGTAGTGACACTCTGCATAAAAGCATTTAAAAGACCATCGGAAAAACTCATATTCCCAATTGAATTTATATTATCCTTCTCCAATACCATAAATAACACAGTTCCAACTACTACCAAGATTACAGTCATACATATTACAATCTTTGAATGTAAGCTCAACTTCTGTTTTCTCAAAACAAAATAAATTATATTGACCATTACCGGAAATCCGATACCGCCTAAAATAATCAAAAAACTTATCGTCATTATTACGGGAACAGATCTGTTAAAAGCTATTATCGATGTGAAATGGCCGCTATATCCTCCAAACAAGTCAAACCCTGCATTACAGAATGCGGATATCGAATGAAATAGAGAAAATCCTATACCTCTTAGAAGTCCAAACTTAGGCACAAATACCGTAGATAGGCATATTGCACCTAGAAACTCTATTATAAAGGTAATGTATATCACCTTTTTAAGTAGCTTTACAATTCCCTGCAAATCTATCTGATTAAAAGACTCCTTTAAAATTATTCTATCCCTCAAGTTTATTTTTCTCTTAAGTATCAGCGGAACTAAGGTGGCAATCGACATAAAGCCCAGTCCACCAATCTGTATGAGTCCTATTATCACCACATGCCCAAAAGTCGACCATGTAGTGGCGGTGTCGGTAACAACTAAGCCGGTCACACATACTGCGGATGTCGCCGTAAACAAGGCATCCAAAAAACTTACGTGTTTACCCGGTTGGACTGCCATCGGTAGGTTTAAAAGTAGTCCACCTAATAATATAACAGTTGCAAATCCCAACACGACGTACTTAGCCGGATGCAACTTCTTGGACTCTGATTTAAACGGATACATTTGACCCCCTCTTTCATTTCTATTAAAAGTTTTTGACGCATTATAATAGAGTTATAAAAATATAACCCTTAATTAAGTATTAAATGTTACTTTTTATTTAGTACCCCACGTCTTATAAGATAATTATATCAGTCCTAACCGCTTAATGCAAAACAAAAATGGCATAAGTTAATATTTATCTAAAATATCAACTTACACCATCTGTTATCTCAACTAATTATG
>JASBZE010000124.1 GCA_029983575.1 Peptostreptococcaceae bacterium | reverse complement strand
TTTTTATATAATATTTAGAAATTAAAATGGTGAATTTGTCCTTTTTTAGCGTTGAAACACATGATGGGTATCCTTATAAATATAATAGTCAAAAAAGAGGTACAGTAAAAACTGTACCCCTAAATTTACATTATATTAAACTATTTAAGATTTTTGATAGCATCTGTTAGAGCTTCTCCTAGTCTCTTAACACCTTCAACTATTCTGTCTTCTGGCATATTAGAGTAGTTCATTCTGAAGTGGTTAGCATTTCCTCCATTTGGATAGAATGGCTCACCTGCAACATATGCTACATCCTTTGGAAGAACAACGTCTTTTAGAAGTTGTCCAGCATCTATTCCCTCAGGAAGAGTTACCCAAGTAAATAGTCCACCATCAGGTCTAGTGAATTCTACACCTTCTGGGAAGTATTTATCCATAGATTCTAGCATAAGTGTTCTTCTAGCTCCGTAAACTTTCTTTATAGCTTCTACGTGAGCATCTAGGTCAAACATTTCAATAAACTTAGCTACTTCCATTTGTGAAATAGTTGAAGCTTGAAGGTCAGCACCTTGTTTACAGATATTGAATTTTTCTAATAGTTTTGGAGCTGCAGACATCCATCCCAATCTGTATCCAGGACAAAGGATCTTAGAGAATGTTCCTAGGAATATTACAAGTCCTTCTGGGTCCATAGACTTAAGTGATGGAGATATTTCTCCCTCAAATCTAAGTTCTCCATAAGGGTTATCCTCAGCTACTGGAATTTGGTATTTATTTACTATTTCCATGAATTTCTTACGTCTTTCAATTGGCCAAGTTCTTCCTGATGGATTTTGGAAGTCAGGTATAACGTATATGAACTTAACATTGTCATGCTCTTGTAATGCTTTTTCAAGTTCTTCCATTATCATACCATCATTATCAGTTGGAATTTCAACGAACTTAGGTTGGTAAGCTTTAAATGCATTCAAAGCACCTAGATATGAAGGACTTTCGCATATTACTATATCATCCTTATCTAGGAACACCTTACCTAAGAAGTCTAGACCTTGTTGAGAACCATTTGTTATAAGTATGCTGTCAGCGTCAACATCACAGTAAAGTTTCTTGTTCATTCTGTCAGCAATAGCTTCTCTTAAAGGCTTATAACCTTCTGTTGTAGAATATTGCATAGCAGCTTGTCCTTGCTCATCAAGTACAGCTACAGCAACTTTTTTCATTTCTTCTACAGGGAATAATTCTGGAGCTGGTAGTCCTCCTGCAAAAGATATTACTTCTGGTCTTTGAGTAAGTTTTAAAAGTTCACGAATAGCAGACCCCTCAGCCTTAGCCATTCTTTCAGCAAATTTAATAGCCATAAAAGCACCTCCAATGAAAATGTTTACTCTTATATATTATACCACTTATTAGCAATTTATGCCACAGTATTTTTAGAATTTTATCATTTATTTGGTCGTTTTCGCAAAAATCGGTGATTTTTATATTTAAAGTATCTTCTTTATTCTCTTTTCTGCTACCTCCCTGTCGAGCATGATAACCCTGCCACATCCATCGCACTTTAGCTTTATATCGGCTCCAACTCTAGTGATTTCAAATATTTTACTGCCGCATGGATGGGTCTTTTTTAACTCTACCTTGTCTCCAAGGGATAGTTTCATGGCCATTATTTCCCCTCCTTGATCAACTGAGCTTCCCTCGAATGATCGTCTTTTTTTATTATTTTGTATACACCACCATAATCTATACCCTTTGTGTTTAAATGCTCCACAATTTCATCTATCTTATCCTCATCAATAGCTATGGATATTCCACAACTAGCAGTTATTTCCCTAGGTGTAGGTAAAACTGTAAGCTCGTAACCAGCATCTTTGAGTATTTTTTCTGATTTAATCGCGTGATGTGTTGAATTAAAAGATATTACTACCATAACATCACCTATATAGTTATTACTTTAGAAGCTTGAGTGATCTTCTCTACTATGACATACATATTTGTAACCTCACCTACAGCTAACTTATCTTTTACTTCATAATAGTCTAGACACATTCCACAAGACATTATCTCTAGTCCTTTTTCCTCTAACTTTTTAAGACTCTCAACAGTCTCTTCATTTATTGATGTGAGTTTTACTCCTCCATTTACAAAAAGCAGAGTCTTAGGTGGTCTAGGAGTCTCTGTTAATGTGAATATAAAGCTCTTCATTAGAATCTTTCCAAGCTCATCAGCTCCCTCACCCAACTTGTCGGTTTTAAATAGTATTATCTCATCACCATTGAACTCAGGCATTTCAGTTTCACTATTTTCTTCTTTAGCCACATTTGTAGAACCTTCTCCTTTTACGACTTCTATAGCTATGTCCTTTTCTTCGTCTTTGATCACCTTAGCATCAAAACCATTAGACTTAGCAAATTTAAGGATGTTTGTCCTCGCTGTATCATTATCAACTGTGACCTCAACTGTACCTGATTCGATTTTTTCTAATTCTTGTTTTGTTTTTATTACTGGAAACGGGCATTGAAGACCCTTACAATCTAATTTTATGCTCATAATATCACCCTTTCGTATATATTTTTCCTATAATGTAATTATAGCACAGTAATTCTATTTGTTTCTATATTAGATAAATTTAACCATATGAATATGCATAAAAACATGGGTCGATTATAGTTAATATCTATAGTTTTCTAGATATTAATATATCGACCCTTGGTTACCTTATTATATATTTAGTAAAGCTGCATGAGTTTATTTAATAACTTCAATATTTCTAGCTGTTGCGTTCAAAGCTTCCATACTCGCATCATTTCCTACATACATAGGCTTTTCTGGAAAGGCAATATATACCCTCTGTCCATTTACATCCTCTAAATCATCATCTGGTAAAAATATCAAATTAGTTTTTATATACTGATCCTTTTGATCTCCGGTCTGTTTGGGTCTAAATGCATTATATGGTTTATCTGTTATAAAGAAAGTGTATATATCATTTCTAGAAGCACCATTATGTAGGTCAACATCAGTAACTCCATACTTATCTATAAGCTCACCATATGGAAGCTGCCTAACCGTACCGCTCAACACCAATATTCCATCAGCCTGAGCCTTTGCTACCCTATCTCTTACGCTTTTAGATGCCTTTATATTGTTCTCAGATGAAGAATTTTTGTTATTTTTCTCATCTCCATTTGTATTCTTCTTTTTATCTACAGAGTCACTTTCTTTATTCTCGGAGTTTTTATCTTCTCCTTTTGAGTTATCCTTGTTGTACTTAGCTATATCTGAGTTGTCCTTTAATTTTCCATCCCGGTATGCATTTAATTTAGATAAGTCTGATACCTTAGTGAAAGATGGTCTATATGGGTTTTTAATTTCAAAATCTATCTGATCATACCTTCCCTCAGCCACAGTTTCTTTTTTAGACTCTCCATTTGTAAAGGTATATTTGTTTACCTCGGTTTCCCCTGTACCGCCTAGCGTCATTTCGTTGTAAACGGCTTCACCTTCCATATCATAGAAAATATCGCCTCTAAATCCGCCTCTTGCTGCTCCCTCTTCCAAGACCTCACCAATTCGTTTAACCTTATTAGTTTTTTCATCAAACATTAAAAACCTAACTGAGTTTACTCCTTCAGAAGTTCCAGACAACAGAAGCTTTGGTATCTTTTTATCGCCTATATAAGCTATATCATAAGCATAATCTGATAATTCAACCTCCTCATCTTTGCCAAACCAATCACCTTTATAGTACTCTGGCTTATCATCAGACTCCAAAACCTCCTTATAAGCTTCATATACCTTTGCATTTAGCTCGTCTACGGCTTTTTTCTCTGGCTTATCATCTGATTTTTGTTCTTTTTTTCCGCAACCTACAAATGATACCACTAGCACAAAAGAAATCAAACAAGCTAAAATCCTTTTAAAATCTTTTTTTATCATATTTCTCTCCCTT
>JASBZE010000123.1 GCA_029983575.1 Peptostreptococcaceae bacterium | reverse complement strand
GTTCCTCTTTTTTTATGTATTTCTGTAACATATGTTATATCACACTACATTTTAAAGAGATAAGAAATGAAATTTATATTATATTTTTAATTAATTCTATCACAATAGCCATTACATCATCAAAACTTATTCCTTCTGCATAACTAAATCTTTTTTGGTAGGTACTCCATCTTTTTTTGATATCTTTCCCCTCTTTTAAATTAACTAATACCGTAAGAATACTATCTATATTAAATTCTGTGCCTCTATACTTAAATGTATTTTTACAAGCTTCCTTTAGATGCTCAAAATCTATTTCATCTCCCTTCAAATTATATAAAATGTAAATATCATAAAAATCCTTACTTCTACTATTAAATACTCCCCTTTTATATACTGTCTTAATTTTTTCAGCAAGGATTGTTTCTATGTTATATGCACAAATCCCAAAAAATTTATCACTAAAAATACTTTTGTATTCGTAGGATATTTCATTTGGAGTAATCGGATCACCTGTTGCTATATCTAGTGGAATAATCTGTCTAATATTTTCAAATTTGCAAAGGACTGTAATTCTAAAGCCTCCATATTCATCTTCTTTACGGATTTCTTCTATTTTCTTAATCTCATAATTGATTCCATTATCATCCCCACTTTGAAGAATTTTCTCAAATCTTTGCCTTATATTTTCTTCAGTAAGATCAAATCTTCTTATTAAACAGTCAATATCTACTGTATTTCTCTGCCTTATTCCAATGATATTAGCGAGTAAAAATCCACCTTTAAAAATAAAGTTTTCATTCTCCTCACTATTTGCTATTTTTTCTAAAATACTCTCTAAAAAATAGTGTGTTTGCACAGCATTAAAGCTAAGTCCTGTTTCTTTTGACAGTTTTTGGCATATAGCTCTTAGCTTATCCTTATTCATAAACAACCTCCAAAATCTCTTTTGCTTTTTCATATATATTCATCTTTTTAGAATACTCATATAGTTTATTCAAATCCTTATTTTCATAACGGACATACTTGTTTATCGTTTTAGAAAAAAGTTCTACTTCTATTTCACTTCTGTTTTTTATGATGTCGCAAATAGTTCTCTCCAAGTCATAAACTTTCACTGTATTACCAAACATAGTTTCACATACTGTTATTCCCAAATCATAAATACCTTTTGTTACATAATGAACTCTTATACTGGTGTTTATACGATGCGCATTATATCCCTTGTATACTGTAACTTCCATTTCATTAGGAATTATATCAGTAAATCCATGAAGATAAAGAGCTGACACATAAGAAAAAATAGCAACCTTATATCTATTGTAAAAAAAATAATATTCGTCATAATCTCCATTAGAATCTATATAGATTCCTCTATCCACACGAATTAACTCACCTTTATTAACCATTCGTGTAAGATATATGGTAGGAATATTACTTTTTTTAAGCTCCTTACTAGTAATAACTCCACCCGTTTTATTCATTTTTTCTTTTATCTTTTTCATATAATCCATAATTTCTCATCCTTTTTGTTGCTTTTGTGCTTACATTATACCATATAGTACGCACATACACAACATTTATAAATATATATTTATCCCTCTTAGTTATCAAGTACTGTTACACCTTTTTCGATAACTGTTACAATATTCAGATATAAAACCACCGACTTTTATCAATAGTACACAAAACAATCGAATCTAATATTATTAGAGCATTTATTATTGAATTTTGTTATAATATATCTAGGAGAAAATGTATGGAAAATAAATATAATATCAGTCCATTTGTTAGAGGTCGATACAATAGATGGAGTCACTTTTATATGGTTTACAGATGGAGGTGGATGGAAAAAAGCAAAAAATAATTTAGAAGAAACATTCGACGTAAATCAAAATATTTTTAACATTAATGACTTAGAAAACGGGATTATGGATACCATAATAAAAGGTAAATTATAAAGAAAAGTTAAATGAAAGTTTTAAAGAAGAGTTAATTCATACTATAATAAGTGGCAAGTTATACAGAAAACTAAATGGAAGCTAACAAATATTTTGAATAAGAAAAGAGGTATGTTATGGCTAAATTATTTATTAAACAAAAGGTATTTAGTTGGAAAGACGATTTAAGCGTTTTTGACGAAAATCAAAATATAAAATACAAAGCTCTTGGTAGGGCTATCAGTCTAGGTAAAAAACTCACTATCTATAATTCAAATCAAGAGGTGGTCGGATTTATAGGTCAAAGACTACTAAATTTCACGAACACCTTCGATATTTATTTCGGAGCCAATGCCGTAATGGCTCAAACCGATATGAATTCAGCGAGCCCAGACTGCCAGCTCAAGCAGAGAATTTCTTTTTTTAAACGTAAATACGACATTATAGAAAAGAGCACTCAAGCTAGGCAAATGTACGATCTCCCATGGACTATAGAAGGAAATTATCTTGCGCACGAATATACTATCAAAGATAATAGAGGCAATATAATCGCCAATATAACGAAAGCTTGGTTAAGCTGGGGAGATTTTTACGAGATAAATTTCGACAGAGAAGAATTTGAAGAGATGATAATTACCTTGGTTATAGGAGTGGATGCAGCATTAGCAATGGACCAAGCAGCAGCTAGTACTGTATAAAACTTAAATAAGTAAGACTCTACTCTTAATATATTTTTTATGATATTAATATATTAGATTTCATTATGCACACTAAAACGACCATTATTATGTAAGAACTCAACGTTACAAATTACAGTGAGTGAGCACATAGTAATGGTCGTTATCATATATATCTTAGACATTATTTCTAATCCGCAAAAATAGGGAACATATAACTAAAATACTCTTAATAAAATCATGTAAATTGCCGTTCCTAAAAATATGCTGATAAGTGTATTTCTTTTCCAAAAATGCATTATTATAACGGATGCAGTAGCCACTATACCAGGTACGAAATTTACAGGTGTTTCAAAATTAATATTTCTCAAACAGTAAATTACCAAGGTCGCAATTATCGCTGCCGGAAGTATGTCTCCTAAGTATTCAACCTTCTTTGGTATACCCTTACCTCCTCCAAAAAGTGCAAAGGGTATAATCCTTGTAATAAATGTGACTATAGAAGCCATAACAACTAGTATTAAAGAATGCATAAAATTAATTTCCATCTACTCCACCCCCAACATCTTTTTAGAAATTCTCTTTTCCATAGCTAATAAAAACGCAATGCTTATGATCAAAGATGGTAGGATAAATCTATCCGGACCGAATATAAATATACATACAATCGACGAAATTATACCTGTGAGTGCCGGAATATGAGTAGTGTACTGTTTCCAAGCCACCCAGTGTTCTACAAATATAACAATAAATAATGCCGTCATAGAAAAATCTATCCCATTTGTGTCAAATGGTACAAACTGACCTAGCAGTGCACCTAAAACAGTTCCTATTACCCAATACATCTGATTTAAAAAAGTAACCTCAAACATAGCTTGATTTTTTTCTTCCTCGTTCAGGTCCTTGTCGTCTTTTATCTGCACGTGCACGGAGTAAGTTTCATCCGTCAAGGTATACACCATATAAAAAAATCTCTTTCCCATTGATTTAAATCTCTCAATAAAGCTGATTCCATAAAACATATGCCTTGAGTTCACAAGGAAAATCATAAGAGCCGCCAAAGGTAATGACGCCCCATCGACCATCAACGCCAAAAGAACAAACTGAGAAGACCCAGCATAAACGAATATACTCATAGCTAAAGCCCACAAGACATTGTATCCTTTGTCGCTAACTAAAATTCCAAAAGCCAATCCTATGAATATGTATCCGGTCATAATCGGAATCGACCTCTTAAACGCGTATCTACTCATACCATCCCTCCATTTCATATACACCCTAAATTCATGCGTTAAAATAATTTTAACAGAAAAAATAAAATAAAGAAAGTTGCTTAAAATAAGCAACTCTCTTAAAATATAATAAAGCTAAATGGTTTTACAATTTTTTAATCTAAATGGTTTAATAT
>JASBZE010000122.1 GCA_029983575.1 Peptostreptococcaceae bacterium | reverse complement strand
AAAGATAATATATAATAGATTTAAATATTTACTTGTTCGCTATGGATTTGAGGATATTGAGCAGGTAGGGGCCATGGGAATAGTGAAAGCGCTTGCTAAATATGATCCGCTTAAAGAGACTAAGATTTCGACTCATATTTTTAACTGTATTAAATTTGAAATTATGAATTATTACAGGGATTGGGAGCTTATGAAGTTTCCGAGAAGAAAGAAGAAATTGTGTGTTTATTACATGCAGAAAAAAGAGAAGTATGAAAAATTAACTGGGGAAGTTTTTGATATTTCAAAAGCGGCAAATGAACTCGGAGTAGAATCAGAGGAGATGAGAAGTCTGTTGGATGAGTATCAAATGGTTCTTGACATACAGTGTATTGAGTCTTTGGAAGACAATATGAACTTTGTATATGATGATTTGGAAGATGACGTATTAGATAAGTGTTTTATAGATGATATTTTCAGCAGACTCGAGTCGAAATACGCAGAATTTGCAAGAATGAGATTTATTGAAGGGTATACTAGAGCTGAGTTGATGGAAAAGTATAATTTGGATGAAAAAGAATACAGTAAGGTTTTGTACAGAACAAAGGAGTATCTAAAAAAGATATTTAAAAATCAAAAATTGCTTGATAAATTATTTGAGAAGGAACCCGATGATAATGATTAAAAGTTATTTATAAATAAAAAATAACTCGAAAACTGTATAGAATTTAATATGAGGCAATAATAGGACAAGGAAAAAACTTTAAATAAGATAAAATAACTTTAAATAAAATAAAAAAAAAGATAAAATAACTTTATATAGGATAAAATAACTCTAAATAAGATAGAAGTTTATAAATGAACTTTATAATATAATAAATAATTGATAAGGTACTTTTTTCTATGATATACTAAAATTGATAAATTTAGAAAAGAATTTGATATTTTGAATATCGATTGGAAAGGAGTAACTATGGGACTTTTATTAGCGGCGGCTGGTGCTGTTGGCGGAGTTTTCGCCGATCAGTGGAAAGAGTATTTTTACTGTGAATCTCTAGATAAAAACACATTAGTAGTGAAGGGCCAACACAGAATTGGGGGTAGGTCTTCAAATAGGAGAGGTAATGACAATATTATAAGTAACGGTTCTGTGATATCAGTTTCTGACGGTCAGTGTATGATCATCGTAGAACAGGGAAAGGTAGTTGAACTCTGTGCAGAGCCGGGAGAGTACGTTTATGATAAATCTACTGAGCCGAGTATTTTTTCGGGTAGGTTAGGTGACTCAATAATAGAATCTTTTAAGACCATGGGCAAGAGGTTTACCTTTGGAGGAGATACAGGAAAGGATCAAAGGGTTTATTATTTTAATACGAAGGAGATGGGAGAAATCCTATATGGAACAGCTTCTCCAATACCTTTTAGGGTAATTGTAAATGAAGAACTAGGATATAAATTATCCGTAGATATTAGATGTAATGGAAATTTTACGTATAGAATATCAGATCCTATACTTTTTTATACAAATGTATGTGGTAATGTAAGTGATAAATTTGAAACGAGGGAGATTGATGCGAGGCTAAAGGGAGAATTGATGACTGCCCTACAACCTGCTCTAGCGAAGATATCCGCAATGAATATACAATATTACGAGATTCCAGCGCATACTGACGATGTTGCAAGTGCATTAAATGATGTTCTTTCTGAGACTTGGAAGAAAAAACGTGGAATAGAGGTATACTCCTTTAATATTAATTCACTTAGTATTCCTGACAATCAAAGAAGGAAACTTACTGAGTGGGAAGAAACTGCAATGACGACAAATATTAATACTGCAGCTGCTAGACTAGCAGGTGCACAGGCAGAAGCTCTGAAGTCTGCAGCCAAAAATGAAGCTGGGGCTATGAGTGGTTTTCTCGGGATGGGAATGGCGCTTAATCAAGGCGGAATGAATGCATCTGAACTATTTGCTCAGGCCCAAAACCAAGGTCAAAATGCTGCCAATCAATTTGAACAGGCTCAAAACCAAGGACGAGATGCTTTAAAACAAGGCATGGGAAGTACAAAAAATGAAGCGGACGGTTGGGTTTGCACAAATTGTGGAACTTTAAACAGGGGAAAGTTCTGTCAAGAGTGTGGTCATAAAAAACCCGCCCACGCCCCGTTGTATCAGTGCGATAAATGTGGATGGGAGCCACCTGATCCAACTAATCCACCTAAGTTTTGCCCTGAATGTGGGGACCGTTTTGATGAAAACGACATAAAATAAACAACTGGGACAAGAGGAGATATTATGGTTGAATTAAGAGAATTTAAATGCCCTAATTGCGATGGTGCTATAAAATTTGACAGCTCGATTCAAAAGATGAAGTGTCCCTATTGTGAGGCGGAGATTGAGGTAGACGCCCTAGAACAGTACGAAGAAGCACTAAATAGCCAAGGGGATGACGAGATAAACTGGCAGTCTATGGCTGGTACACAGTGGAATGAGGGCGAAAGTGATGGGCTGGTTCACTATGTGTGCCAATCATGCGGGGGAGAGGTAATTGGAGACGAAAATTTAGCCGCAACAAAATGCCCATACTGCGATAACCCAATAGTCATACTCGGGAAGTTTGAAGGAAATCTAAAACCCGATATAATAATTCCTTTTAAACTTGATAAGGAAACAGCTGTGAAATCTTTAAAAAAACACCTTGAAGGCAAGAGGCTCCTTCCTAAGGTATTTAAAGATGAAAACCACATTGAGGAAATTAAAGGGGTTTACGTGCCATTTTGGATTTTTGACTATAGAGTAGATGCAAAGGTGGATATGGAGTCTAGCAGATTGGTTTCATGGAGTGATAGAAGGTATATTTATACTCAAACTAATTACTTTCACAATCATAGGGAGGGAGAAATTAGTTTTACAAATGTACCCATTGACGGCTCTAAAAAGATGGATGATTTTTTAATGCAGAGCATAGAACCCTTTGATGTTTCTGAGGCAGTGGAGTTTAAGACACCTTATCTTGCGGGATACTATGCAGAAAAGTATGACTTGGATAGGGAAGAGGGCGCTGATTATGTAAATAACAGAATAAAAAACTCAGTAGAAAGTGTTTTTGTAAACAACGTACAACTTGATTATGGCGACCCTAGGGTTATTAATTCAAGTTTTAGATTTAATGACGCTAAGGCTAGATATGCCCTATATCCCGTTTGGATATTACTGACAAAATGGCAAGGAGAGCAATACGTATTCGCGATGAACGGTCAAACAGGGAAGTTTACTGGAAACCTTCCTGAGGATAGAGGTTTGCTCATTAAATATTGGATAATACTCACTATAATTTTTGGATTGGCAATTTATTTATTGCTGGCTTTGTATTACTGGATAAGGTAGGTGGACATATGAATAAAAAAATATTTTTTTCGATTATTTTAGCAATTAGCATTATGATTTCATTTGTTCCAGTAAATGCGGAGTACTATAAAAGTGACAGTCCGAGAGTTATAGACAACAGTAACGTCTTAAGCGGATATGATAAGAGAGAGCTGATAAAAAAAGCCGATGAACTAAGTCGAAAGGGAAATATGGATGTTAGGATTATGACTACTGACGACTTTGAAGGTAAGAGCCCAGAGGAATTTGCAGATGATGTATTTGATTACTCGGGATATGGAATTGGAGATAATCACTCAGGTCTAATTTTAGTTGTAAATCCTGTTGAACACAAATGGCATATTTCAACGAGCGGAGATTCTATTAAAGCATTTACTGACAAGGGAATAGACTATATTGGAAAACAAATAAAACCGTATTTTGTAGATGAAGATTACGGCGGAGCTTTTAAAGAGTTTTTAAAACTTACAGATGATGCCTTTACTTCCTACCAAAAAGGAAGGACGTATAAGGGCAGTAAAAAAGTACCTAGTCATTGGATACCTGTATCAATTATCTTAGGTTTTTTGATTGCAAGATATATAGTGATGAGGATGAGGTCTAAATTAAACAGCGTCAGGGAGGATGTATACGCATATAATTATATGAATACGGAAAGCCTAAGTTTTTCTGACGCAAGTGATAGGTTTTTATATAGTACTATATCCGTGGCTCCTTTACCGAGGGACGATGACGGAGGAAGTGGAAGTACTACTCATCAATCGTCTTCGGGAAATACCCATGGAGGCGGAGGAGGTAGCTGGTAAGGTTGTTATGTAAATAGTTTTATGTATCAGACTTCTGATGTAGACATATTGATTTTTGAATATAAAAAAGCTAAACTAAGATAAGTGATTTCTAAGTTTAGCTTTTTTGATTATTTAGATAACCGTATTAAATTATAATGTA
>JASBZE010000121.1 GCA_029983575.1 Peptostreptococcaceae bacterium | reverse complement strand
ATTTAATAATAAGTTATTTAACAATAAGTTTTATAAACTTTTTCTTACCTAGTTGAATTACTAACTCATCTCCTGGTTGACCGAATAGAGATTCTACTTTTTCTCCGTTAATCTTTACCCCGCCTTGTTTTAGAAGTCTATTTAACTCACTCTTTGACTGAATCATTCCTGATTCTACAATTGCACTAGGTATATCAATTTTTTCTGTATCAACTTCTACGGTAAATATGTTTTCAGGTATATTTCCTTTTTGGAACACGCTCTTAAACTCATCTTCAGCTTTTTGTGCCCCTTCTTCTCCGTAGTACAATCTAGTTATTTCCTTAGCTAGTTCCATTTTTATATCTCTTGGATTTTCCCCGTCGTCAAGTCTCGCTTGGATCTTGTCCACTTCATCAGGATGAACATCTGTTAGAAGGTTGTAGTATTTAATAATTAGTCCATCAGGAATTTCCATAACCTTTTTGTACATAACCTCAGCAGGTTCATCTATTCCAATGTAATTTCCAAGAGATTTACTCATCTTGTTTACTCCGTCTAGACCTTCTATTATAGGTAGTGTTATAGCGACTTGAGGTTCTTGTCCATATTCTCTTTGAAGAGTTCTACCCATAAGTAGATTAAACTTCTGATCGGTACCACCTAGCTCCACATCTGCTTTTAATTCAACAGAATCGTATCCCTGCATTAGTGGATAGAAAAATTCGTGAACTGATATTGGCGTGTGGCTCTCATACCTCTTTTTAAAATCGTCCCTTTCAAGCATTCTCGCAACTGTTAAATTACTAGCTAGTCTTATAACCTCAGTAAAATTCAACTTTCCTAACCAGTGTGAGTTAAAGACTATAGTCGTTCTTTCAGGGTCTAGCACCTTTAATATTTGCTTTTCATAAGTTTTTGCATTTTCCATAACCTGTTCTTCTGTTAATGCAACCCTTGCCTTGCTCTTACCTGTAGGATCCCCTATTCTACCTGTGAAATCTCCTATCAAAAGTCTGACATCATGGCCCATGTCTTGGAATTGTCTCATTTTTCTAAGTACAACTGTATGACCTAAGTGAATGTCAGGTGCACTAGGATCAAGGCCTAATTTAATGATCAATGGCTCTCCGATTTTGTCAGACCTCTCTAATTTTGCCCTCATTTCATCTTCATTAAAAATTTCTTCTACACCTTTCAGTATAATCCTCATTCTTTCATCAATGCTCTTTTTCATATTCTACCTCCTCATAAAAAAACTCCCGTCCATAAAGGACGGGAGATAAATCTCACGTGTTACCACCTTAGTTCACCACAGACTCTCATCTGTGATCTCATCGAGTATAAACTCACCCTTAACGTGGGCTATCCGTCTTCCCTTTTCTGAAAGAAGCTCCAAGGTCGTATTCATATATAAGCCTATTGCCTTTTCACACCAACCAAAGGCTCTCTGAAAATATTCCTATACACTACTTATCCTCTTCAACGCTCTCTTTGAACTTTGTTAATAGATATCTTATCACAAGAAAATACATTCGTCAAGAATTTTCTAAAACTTTTTTAATATTTTTTATTTACCTAAATTTACTCATGATGATGGTGATCTTCACAACCACAACCACAGCCTTCTCCGTGTATATGGGCCTCATTGTGTTCATGTATTGCCTTTTCTACCTTGTGAAACTCCTCTACCATAACATCGTACTTAGGTATGCTATTTTCTGTCTCGTATTCTTCTCCAGTCCAATCTCCGAAAAACATCTCGTCTCCATTAGTTAAGATTGCCCTTCCAGAAAGTGTAACATTATCTATTTCTTCTAGTATTTCAAGTTGTTTTTCCAGTACTTCCCCCTCTAGGCTAATGTCTTCGTCTAGACAATTTATAACCATCACTGGAACTAAATAGTCGTCTTCGTCTTTTACATTTACTACTATGTCAATTGTGATATCTCCATCATAATTCTCATCAAATTCACTAAGCTTAACATCAGTGTCTATCATTTCCATAGGCACTAAAATATCCTCAGTTAAATACCTTATTACCCTATCTACTACTAATTGTTTTGACATTGTAATTCTCCTTTTTTTCAATTTTGTTAATATAATTATATTCTTACTTATGGTTCATGTCAATTACTTAGTATATATTTTACCTTATTGATATTAATCACACTCTAAAATATTTTATCATCTGTTTATTAATCTTTAACTAAAAAGTAAGAAATTCTTAAGATACTACTCAGTTATTTATGATAGAATTTAATTATGAGTTAAGCTTATGGTACTAGACTAATAATGGAGGTGTGTAAGAATGAAACACATGAAAAAAATCATTAAAAAAGTTATCGCTTTGACTTTGGGTCTAGGTATAATAGTAGGTGCATCAAACCTATCATTCGCTGATGATGGTAGGGTTGTAACACTTGGAGCAAACTTAAGCCCAAAACAAAAGCAGATGATGCTAGACTACTTTGGAGTAAAAGAAAATGAAGTTAGAATAATATATGTCAACAATCAAGAGGAAAGGGCCCTTCTTGGCTCAGTAGCTACAGAAGAGCAGTTGGGCAAGGTCACAATGTCTAACGCCTATGTCGAACCTCTAGCTGGAAATTCTGGCATTAATGTAAAGACCGCAAATTTGACATATGTAACAAGTGATATGATAGCTTCTACCCTAGCAACAGCGGGAGTCGAAAGTGCAAATGTCGTAGCTGCAGCGCCGTTTCCAGTAAGTGGTACAGGCGCTCTTACCGGTGTTATGAAGGCTTTTGAAGTAAGTACCGGACAAAAGCTTGACGAAAACAAGAAAAAATTAGCTTCAAAAGAACTCTTAGTTACTGGTAACCTTGGAAATGAAATAGGTAAGGATAAGGCTTCTGGAATAGTAAATGATTCAAAAGATCAAGTTATAAAAGACGATATAAAAGACAAGGGGGAAATAAAAAAGGAAATACAAAATGCCTCAAATAATTATAACGTAAACTTGACTGATGAACAGTTAAACAAACTAACCGATCTCCTTAGCGACATATCAAAACAAGGTTACAACTACAACGATGTTAAAAATACTTTTAACAATATCACAAACAATATTAACATCAATCTAAAAAACTTAGGAGAAGCAGTTAATGATCCTGGATTTTTAGATAAGATTAAATCTATATTCTCTTCAGGAAAAAAATCTGCTGAGGATTTTGGTATAATAAATGAAACCAACGATTCGATGTTAAACTCCGATGCAGTGATTAACGCAACATCAGACGCTATTAACGTCGCAAAAGAAAAGGTTCAAGATACCGTTAATAAGGCTAACGAAGAGGGATTTTTCGATAGGTTGTTTAATATGATAAAATCCGTATTTCAGGGTTAGATAATCTAAAATCTATATTTTTATGATAGATAATTACATCCTTTACATTTGATATTCTTTATGATATCATTGTAAAGGATTTTAATTATGGAGGGTCAATATGTTTGAGATATTTAAAGTTATTATACTCGGAATCGTCCAGGGTATAACTGAATGGTTGCCCATAAGCAGCACGGGGCATATGATTTTGTTCGATGAGTTTATAAGGCTACAACAGTCTGAGATATTTATAAGTACTTTTTTAGTCGTAATACAGTTTGGTTCGATATTAGCTGTTTTGATTTTATATTTTAAAAGGCTAAATCCACTCGATAGAAATAAGAAACCTTCTGAGAGAAAGAATACTTTAGAGCTGTGGCTAAAAGTTATAGTTGCGGTAATCCCTTCAGGTATAATTGGACTTTTATTTGAAAAACAGATAGACAAGTACTTTTTTAACGCTACAGTCGTGAGTCTGTCCTTGGTTGTATACGGTATTATCATGATATACATCGAGGGAAGGCACAAAAAGCCTAGGGTTAATAGCATTAAGGATATATCATACTCTTTGGCATTTAAAATCGGTATTTTTCAATGCCTTGCGTTAATTCCCGGAACATCGAGATCTGGTTCAACGATAATTGGAGCCATGTTGCTTGGAACATCGAGGGTTATGGCGGCTGAATTCTCCTTTTTCTTGGCCATTCCAACAATGCTCGGAGCCAGTTTGCTAAAACTAATAAAATCAGGTTTTGCATTTACCGGTTTCGAATGGTTTTTACTAATTTTAGGTTCAGTTGTTGCATTCGTAGTTTCAGTGATTGTAATTAAGTTATTGTTAAACTACATAAGGAAACACGACTTCAAACCATTTGGATATTATAGAATAGTACTCGGAATAATAGTTCTTCTGTACTTTGCTCTAATAAAATAAAAAATATAAGCCACTGTATATTATTTCTAAGATACGGTGGCTTTTTATTTATTTTATCTATTTATTTTATCTATTTACTCTATTTCTTCGAGTTTATTTTTTTC
>JASBZE010000120.1 GCA_029983575.1 Peptostreptococcaceae bacterium | reverse complement strand
AATAAATATTCTATATTATGTTACCCAAATACAATATCCTCAGGCTTAGCCATCACATAAAGAGAATAAGCCCCGTCTAAATTCTTAACATTAAACCCATTCTCCTTGAGAATCCTCTCAGCGATGTATGACCTAAGTCCACTGTGACAAGAAACAATATACTCCTTGCTCTTATCAAGTTCACCGATTCTATCTCTAAGCTGATCCAAAGGTATCGCTATAAATTCCTTGAAGTGAGCCATTGAAACTTCTGCTGCCGTCCTTACATCAAGTAAAATTTTTCCTGATTTCAATTCATCCTCTAATTCATACCATTGAATAGATTCACTTAATCCCTCGGCTATGTTCATGGCAGCGTATCCTATCATGTTAACTGGATCTTTTGCTGCACCAAATGGAGGGGCATAAGTTAGTTCCAACTCAGGGAGGTCGTAGATTGTCAGTCCGCCCTTGATAGCTGTGGCTATGACGTCTATCCTCTTGTCTACTCCCTTTTCTCCGATTGCCTGTGCTCCGTAGATTTTACCGTCCTCTGGCGAAAATACTAGCTTCATTACTATGTCTGTAGCTCCAGGATAGTATGCAGCGTGATCTTTTCCGGTAGTATGTACAACTGCAAAAGGTAAACCTAGCTCTCTAACAGTTCTCTCGTTTAAACCTGTAGAAGCGGCAGAAAGGTCGAAAACTTTGACGATTGCCGTACCGATTGAACCGGAGTTTTTCCTATTTAAACCGGCAATTACGTCGGCAACCTGTCTACCTTGCCTATTAGCAGGAGAAGCTAGAGCAATTAGAGCATTCTCTCCAGAAATTTGCTGTTTAACGACAATCGCATCACCAACCGCATAAATATCATCGACAGAAGTCTGATAGTTTTTGTCGACTAAAATCCCTCCACGCATTCCTAGTTCAATACCGGCATCCTTAGCAATATCACTATTTGGTTTAACGCCTATAGAAAGGATAGTCAAATCGCTTTTAATTTTTTCTCCATTAGATAGGACTAGCGTTTCGCCTTTGTCCTCAAAAGACTCCAAAGACTCTCCCGTAATTAAATTGACTCCATAACTCTTAAGCTCAGCCTCGACAAAACGTGCCATCTCAAGGTCAAAAGGAGGTAGAGCATGAGGAGCTTTCTCTATCAATGTAACCTTAAATCCCTTTTGTACTAAATTCTCTGCCATTTCAATACCGATAAAGCCAGCCCCGACTACAACGGCGTTTCCTCCGCTTGCACCACTTGGGAGATCTTCTACAACGCCATTTACACTGTTCATAATCTTATCTAGATCGGGAACATTTCTTAGGGTAAATACGTTCTTGGCTTCATCTATACCATCAAGAGGCGGGATTACAGGTATTGCTCCTGGAGAAAGTATCAACTTGTCGTAACTCTCATTGAAAGTTCCTTCAGCTGATTTAACTACAACCTCTTTATTGTTTGGATTAATTTCAATTACTTCATGGTTAGGACGAACGTCTAGGTTAAATCTAGCCTTGAGACTTTCTGGGGTTTGAAGCAACAAACTCTCCCTGTAACCAATAGTTCCAGAAATGTGATAAGGAAGGCCGCAATTTGCAAAAGAAACGTAAGGACCCTTGTCGAAAACAACTATCTCGGCATCCTCCATAAGCCTACGCAACCTAGTGGCAGCGGACATTCCTCCAGCAACACCACCAACAATTACAATCTTCATAAAAATACCTCCTTTAAATTAATGAAAAAATATTATTAAATTATAACTATATTAAACTCAATTTAACAAATACCCAATTTTCTGTCAAGATTATAAATATTTTAAAAATCGGTTTAAAATTGTCGCAATATTGTGATATAATTAATTTAAGGGTTTGGATTTGGCAAATGTAGCTAAATCAAACTGATGAGAATGACAAGGGGGTACGAAATGAAAACAAAATTAACGAAAATAACTTCGATTTTTGCATCAATTTTGTTGGCGTTCACATTGGCGAGCTGTAAAGGCCCAGACAATATAAAAGAAAATCAAAAGGAAGATAAAAATACTTCACAAAATGCCAACGACAACAGCGAGAATGCAAAAAAAGACACAAAAGATGCACAGGAAGATTCAAAAAAAGGTGCAGACGAAGAACAAGTAGAAAACAAAGACTCAGCAAGCCTGCCTAAGTTCAACTTTGGCTCAGAGAAGACAAAGATGCAGATGATGTCTAGACACTGGGACGAAGATGAGTTTAAGACAAGATTTCAAGACTTCTCTAAGGCTTTATCTGAAGGCAAGAGCATAGATGAATTTTTGGCTGACAATATAAAGGATGCTCCTAAGAAGAAGATAACTGAGTACTTTGATAAATTTGAGAGAAAAGACGTGTCATACGCGTACACAAAATGTCATGTACTAGAACAGGTCAATGATACAGACGAATACAACGACCTTAGGGGAATACTAGAATATCGATTCAGAGTAAAAGACGGCGACAAAACCACAGAGTACACAACACTTCTAAGAGTAGCTAAACTTGGCGATTCAAAGGGCATGAAGTGGAAGATATACGACGTTTTATATACAGATACAGGTGTTGACGTAAGTGATGTCAAACTAACTCAACTAGATAAACCTAAAAAAGGCGAAGAAATATGTATAATGAAGACAGAAGCCGGGGAAATAAAAATAAGGTTATTCCCAGAACAAGCTCCTAAAGCAGTAAAAAATTGGATAGAGCTATCTAAAAAAGGATTCTATGATTCAACTCCTTTCGAGCGTGTAATCAAAGACTTCGTAATCCAAGGTGGAGCGCTTGACGGTTCAGGCAATGAGTCAAAATCAATATACAATGGATTTTTTGAAGATGAAGTTGGAAAGGGACTATATAATTTTAACGGAGCTTTAGCTCTAGGAAATAACGGACCGCACACCAACGGAAATCAATTCTACATAGTTGAGTGTAGAGATGTAGACGAAAATGTGTTGCCACTTATGTCACTACCAGCAAATGTTCAAAAGAAATACAAAGAAGTAGGTGGATTACCTGAGCTTGATGGCAGATACACAGTATTTGGTCAAGTATATGAGGGAATGGACGTAGTGAGATGGATATCTAAGCAAGAAACAGATAAAGATGACAAACCACTAAAGAACCCACTTAAGATTCATTCAATAACATTTGAAAAAGTTGAATAATGTTAAAATAACGCTGAATAAAACTAAATAAAGTTGGATAAAATCGAATAAAGCAAAATAATGGCGAATAAAGATAAATAAAGTTAGATAAAATTGAATAATGTCAAATAATGTCATATACAGTTAAATACTGACATAGTATTGAAAAATACCGATGAAAAAGTGATGTTGCATAATGGAAAGAATCCATTTTGCCCATCACTTTTTTGTTGCGCCTTTTTATGGATTTGTAAATAGAACCGGTGCTAAGATGTAATTGTAAAGTTGATCAGCTATTACAAATAAAAAAATTAGGAGGAATTAAAAATGGCAGAATTTAAGAGAGTAATACTAAATGCAGAAACAGATGCAGGACTAGACGAAAAACAAAAACAAATAATCAAGGTTATAAAAATTGGTAACCTAAATCCAACCCTATCTAACGAGGATGCAAAGGCAGTAGCACAGGCAGTGGCGGGACTGTCAAAGCACGAGTTTATAAGAGGTGTCAAACTAGCAGAAGAGATACTGTAGTAACTGGCTTAAACTAAGGACGAAAAATCAAATAAAACAAAAACAAAAATCAAAAAACAAAATAACAAACAAATCAAAAAACAAGTCAAAAGAACAAAATAACAAAAACAAAAATAACAAAAACAAAAATAAGAAAAACAAAAATAAGAAAAACAAATCAAAAAACAAATTAAAAAAATAATGAGAAATAAAGGAGGATATTATGACTGAGCAACAAAGACTCGTAATGAAATTTAAAGACGAGAATGGTAAGAATATGACTATAAGTGTATACGATCCAAAAGACGACATCAAAGCTGAGGAAGTTAAGCCTGTGATGGACGAAATAATAGCTAAGGAGGTCATGATCGCTAATGGATACAAAGTCAAAGAAGCTGTAAATGCCGAAGTGATCACAATCAGAAGGGAAACCCTGGATATATAGAAAAAGCTTGAAAATGGAGATGGTAACTTAGAGTAATTAGTTAGGAATAAGTATAGACAAAACAAATATATAAAAGTATTGTATAGAAAATGTAAATACTGCGAAGAAAATGTTTATTTTTTCTTGAAAATAGTGCACAATAGGGGCGCAGGAAATTATTTTTAAAAAACGAAAATTGTATACAAAATATATTTTTCAGAAAGTTTCCTTCAAATAAATAAAAATAAACAAAAACGATGGTAAAAATTATAAGCCTATGCTTAACAAAAACCATGGTAAAGATTGCTAGCCTATTCTTAACAAAAATCA
>JASBZE010000119.1 GCA_029983575.1 Peptostreptococcaceae bacterium | reverse complement strand
GCCCTTAAGGGGCAAATATTATTTGAACTAAGGTATATTATACCAGATATATTGAGATTTTTCAATTTGGTGTAATTTTTGGGAGGAAAGTATGAGAAAAATATTTGATGGTTATGTTGATGTTGATACTAGAAATATGAGTAGAGAAGATTGGTTGAAGGCTAGAAAAAGCGGTATAGGCGGTAGTGACGCTAGTGCGATTACTGGTATGAATCCGTGGAGTTCGCCGCTACAGGTGTATATTGATAAGACTACTGAGGAGATAGATAATTCTACTAATTTCAGAATGGAGTTAGGAAATAAGCTTGAGGATTTTGTTGCGAGGGAGTTTACTGATAGGACTGGATTAAAAGTTCAAAAGGTTAATGGTTTTATAAAGAACAAGAAATATCCTTTTGCTTTCGCCAATATCGACAGAAGAATAGTAGGCGGTGACTGTGACGCTATATTAGAGTGTAAGACGACTAATAGTTACGCTAGAAAGGATTGGGAGAATGGTGTTCCTCCACATTACGAACTTCAAGTAATGCACTATTTAGCACTTACGGGAGCTGAGAAGTGCTATGTTGCAGCTCTAATAGGAAATGAAGATTTTCAAATTCATGAGATTGCAAGAGATGAAGAAACTATTAATTTTTTGATGGATATAGAAAAAGATTTTTGGGAAAGATATATCGACGGTGATGATGTTCCTGATCCTGATGGTTCTGCTCAGTGTAGCGAGTTAATTAAGAAGAGGTACGCTAAGGCTGAAGACGATACTGTTATTAATTTAGAATATATTGACAAGGCTGGTGATAAGCTTGATGAGTATATGGAGCTTAAGACTGAGAAGAAGGCACTTGATACTAGGATTAAAAAAATAGAGCAGGTGTTTCAAGAGGAGATGAAGGAGAGTTCTCAAGCTGTTGTTGGTGATTATAAAATCACGTGGAAGAATATGACTAGAACTAGCCTTGATACTAAGAAGTTAAAGTCTGAACATGCTGATTTAGTTAAGAAGTATGAGAAGGTAAGTGAGTACAGAAGATTTGATGTTAAGAAGTAAGAAATATAAATAAAAGATTTAATAAAATGATTTGAATATTAATTAAAAATATGTTATGTGGAGGCTAAAATGACAACTAAAAATAATCAAGAATTAAAAAATAGCTTACAGAAAAAGGCTAATGGAAATGCGGTAAAAAAGGATGCAGCAAATGGTATGAGGTCTTTACTTAATAAGATGAGTAAGGATATTGAAAGGGCTTTACCGTCTATGGTAAGCTCTGAGAGGTTTCAGAGGGTGGCTTTAACTGCTTTTAATGGAAATAAGAAATTACAACAGTGTGAGCCGATAAGCTTTATTGCGGCTATGATGCAGAGTGCTCAATTGGGTCTTGAACCTAATACGCCACTAGGTCAATCATATTTGATACCTTACGGCAAACAGGTACAGTTTCAGATTGGGTATAAGGGGTTATTAGAGCTTGCACAGAGGAGTGGTAAGATTAAGACTATATACGCTCATGAGGTGTATGAGAATGATGAGTTTAGTGTGGAATATGGAATTGATCAAAAGTTAAATCACAAGCCAGAGTTATTCGGTGACAGAGGTGAGGTTATAGGATATTACGCAGTGTATCACTTGGATAATGGCGGTTATAGTTTTACTTTTATTAGCAAGCCTGATGTGCTTAGGTTCGCAAAAGCTAAGTCTAAGACTTTTAATAATGGGCCTTGGCAGACTGATTTTGATGAGATGGCGAAGAAGACGGTGATCAAAAAATTATTAAAATATGCGCCTATCAGTATTGAGTTACAAAATGCTGTTACTGCTGATGAGTCTGTTAAGGAGGGCATTAGCGAGGATATGAGTGAGGTTGCTGATGTTAGTTTTGAGTATGAGGATGATGTGATTAATGTTGAGGCTGAGGAGATAGACGAGGATAATGAAAAGAATAATGCTGAGGATCAAACACAAGGAGATAAGGATAAGCTTCTTGGTCAAGAATCATTTATATAGAGCCTATGGAGGTTTATAAGGATTTTATTTAGGCAGGTGATAATAATGCTGGCGGAAGGTTATATCAAGCTCTACCGCTCTACTAGGCAGTCTAATACTTGGGCGGAGCTTTCTTCTGTTCAGCGAGATTTAATGATTTGCTTATTGATGATGACTTGCTTTAAACATGTTGAAGTAGAGGTAGATGGCAAAAGTGTAATCCTAAATAGTGGTCAAGTTTTTACTTCTCTACCTCAAATTCAAAATGAGATGGCAAAGGGAACTACGACTAAGCAAATTAGAATTGGTTTAGATAAATTAAAAAAACTCGGTTTTTTGAATTGGGAAAATTATTATAACGGTAGAATTATTACGATAAAAAATTGGAATAGATATCAGAGTGACGATGAGTTTGATAGGCTAAATATAGGTAGAGGGGCAGACCAAAAGGCAGGCAAAGGGGCAGACCTAAGGGCAGACCATAAAAAGCGTGAAACACTTGAAAATGCTAGTCTTAAACCTGTGGATAACTCAAAAGGGGCAGACCTAAGGGCAGACCAAAAGGCAGGCAAAGGGGCAGGTAAAGAAGAAAGTAGTAGTATATATATTATATATATTAATCAAGCGCGCGTGCGCAAGTATATACCAAGCGTGACAAAAAGTCAAGTAGAAGATTTAAAAAAATATGCAAAAAAATTTAATATTACGGAATCAGAGTTTTACAGACATCTTGAATGTGTGAAATCTAAAGGGTCTAGCATATCAAGTCCTGTTGGCTGGATTATTTCAAGTTTCAAAAATCAATGTGCGTTTACGTCTGTTGATGTCGATGAGCAAGCGCCTAAAGTGCCACTAGCTGCCGCCTTGCAAGCACGCATCAGCCCGCTAGAGAGATATGAGACTGAGACCGAATCTATGAAACGGAGGCTTGATGTTGCTATGGCTCGTGGAGGGTTTGACAGCATTCGAGGGTTGAATGATGGCGAGATTAAGAGGATTTACGATGAAGAGGTTAGAGATGGAGATGGATCCATCGAAAAAAAATTAGGGAGGTAATTCTAGAAATCGATGAAGCGGTGGGTAGTCGTATTGTGGAAATGGCTAAGGGGTATTTTGTAAAAAACCAAGGGGAGAACCATAGAATTAAACAATAAGGCTCTACAAGGCTCTAGAATTTAAAAAAATAGCCAAGGTTATAATTTATATTACAAAACGATTAAAATTAATTACAGACGCTCACAGAGGCTTATAATGGCATTTTAAATGCCTAGTATAATACCCATTTATAGGTATTCAAAATAAAAAGCAAAAAACGTAAAAATATTCACGACAAAAAAGTTTAAAATTAGTTTAGGATAAATAAAATAAAAATAAATTAGAAAACAAACAAAAATATTTAAAGGAGCTTACAAATAATGTCAACTATATTAGTTAGTTTTAATACTATTTATGACACAAAAACAGAAACAATTAGAAATGCAAAAGTAAAAAACAAAGGTGATTTTTTAGAGTTTGACGGAGAGAACAAAAAGCTTACTATTCACAAGTCGCAGATACTTCATTACTTGGAGCTTAAAGATGAGTAAGACGAAAAAGTACAAAATAAATACAATTAGTATAACAGATAATGCTTGCCCTTTTTGCGATGGAATGGTGGAGGTTTACACGCTTAAAGGTGAAGATACCAGGTTATACAGTTCATGCAGGGACTGTGGCATGCTTACGACAGGAGATATCAATTCAAATAAAAGAACTGAAAATCAAGATAAAAATAATTCTGAGGAATTTAGACGATATCAAATATCTAAGAAACTAGAGAACAAGTGAGAATCAATCAAGTTTTATCAAGGAGGAAATGTGGAGAAGATAATTTTATTTGGAAGACCAATTACAAAAAAGAATTCTCAAAGAATTATTTCATGTGGCAAATTTAAAAAAATTATGCCGTCTAAACAGTTTGAGAGATATCAGGATGAGTGTTTATGGCAACTAAATTCGATTAGGAGTAAAAGAAAAAAAGGAGCAATAAACAGCCCTATTAATTTAAAGGCGGTATACTTTATGCCAACTAAACACAGAGTAGACTTAGTAAATTTACTTGAGGGGACTTGTGATATTTTGGTAGAAGGTGGAATTTTAGAAGATGACAATTGTAAGATTGTTGTTTCTCATGATGGTTCTAGAGTTCTGTATGATAAGGATAATCCTAGGGTTGAAATTACAATAGAAAGTATTAAAGGAGATGAAAGAGATGGGACAATGGGAAGAAGAGATAATTGACAAATGGAGAAAGATAAGAGCTAGTTCTAGAGCTCTTAAAGAAGGGTGCGGAAAAATAACAAGTAACCTTGATGAAGTAAAAATAAGTGATTTTTCAAGGATAAATTTGAACGATATCAAAAGATATACTGTTCCTGTTGAAGGGAAGGAACGGGAATTCAATGATATTCTTGAAGAAT
>JASBZE010000118.1 GCA_029983575.1 Peptostreptococcaceae bacterium | reverse complement strand
GACAAAAGCATTGTTTAGTTAAAACCAGAGGCATTTTAATTACTGGTTATCTTCATCAGAGGCTTCTTTTTTGTCAACTGATGTGTAAGCCTTGATCACAGATATTGGTGCGTCATTAAATTTATTTCCCTTGTAGACATCCAATATAGTGAATTTAATAGATCTGGTTTTAACAGGAGTTTTTAGTTTAAGTTCAGCAGGCTTAGGGAATGATTCTTCGACCATAAAATCTTGTGAGCTTCCATCAGAGAACTCAAGCTTGATTTTCTTTATCCTATTGTTGGCATTGTACCAGTACTGGCTCTTGTAATTTCCGCCATATAGTTCGACCTTTGTTATTTCCCTCTCTTGACCAGCCTCAATCTTAATCCATTCTCCAACTCCACCTGTATCAGATTCAGGAGTCCAGTTTGTAGATGTGTTTGGATCGAGAGCTAGTTTTGAGCTATGAACATATCCTCCTTCAGATAGGGCAGAAGATGCAGAAGAGTAGTCCCAAGCGACAATCTTTTCTTCCTTCTTATCCTTATCATCTTTTTTGTCCTTATCTTTATCGTCTTTTTTATCCTTGTCATCCTTAGAAGGTTCAGCCGGTATAGCATCTCCATTTACTATTTTGATTATGCTTTGAGCATCGGCATAATTTGCCTTATCTTCTTTAATAACCTTTGAGAGCTGAGTTACGGCTTCTTGATCTTTTCCGCTGTTATATAGTCTGATTCCCTCAGCATATGCAGCGCTTGACTGTCTTAAATTATTGATGAGTTCTAGCTTTGGTTTTACGTTCTCGTTTTTGTATTGAACGCCAATTTTTTGGTATGTAGCCTCAGCCTCATCATACATCTGATTGTTCATATAATCTTCGGCCTTGTGATTTAGCCTAGTTAAATTATATGCTCTAAAACCAAAATATCCTCCGACGCCTACTATGAGGATTGCCAAGACAACAAGTAATGGAAAGTATTTATTTCTAGTCTTCTTTTTGTACTTAGCTTCCTTATATTTCATACGTGGGTTCTTTTTTGGTTTAGGTTCTTCTTCATAATAAAGTTCGTCCTCGTCGTCAAAAAATTCATCGTAATCAATGTCTTCGCTGTCATTTATTTGATTCGAATTATTTACCGAACCAACTTCTGCTGATTTATCTACATCGTCAGCATTTTTGACAGAGTTATCTAGCTTAGGATTATCTTTTGCGTCTTTTTCGTCGATATTTGATGAATCATCATTCGACCCTGAGAGAATATCCCCGTCGTCCTTTCTTTTAATCTTAGGGGCATCGTCTTCTACAAAAATAAATTGTCCGTTGTCATCAACTTCCATATGAGTCTTTTTGTTATTTTTCTTATTATCTTTTTTGCTCATCGTCAATTCCTCATTTACTTATAATTAATTCATATTATACCCTTGAATTTATTATATCATAAATTTTGAAAATAGTAGCACAAATTAATTATATCCCATAGTTTTTGTAGAAACCCAGCCGCCATTGCCAATGTAGCACCAAACTCTACCAGGGACAGGTTTTACGTCATAGACATAGACACTATCTCCTGCGTATAGTGTTCCAATAGCCGAAGAACTTTTAGAAGGGCCACTCCTAACATTAGCTTCACTAGATGTTATAGTTTGAGTAGTATTTAGAACCCTGTTAGCTAGGGAATTCATCCTAGCCATTTCTGAGCTTCCTCCTCCAGATGAGCCGCCGCTTTGAACGTAGACAACTTTGGTGCTATCTCCAGAAGAACTTGAGCCTGCACTTTTATTTGCAGTTTCTTTTATATCTGCAATAGCCTTGTTTCCAGGTAGCAGAAGAAGGTAATCATCAGCAGCTTTTACAGCTTTTTTATAGTCCATATTATCTATGTATTCTTCTAGCTCTCTTTTAATTCCAGGAATAGCTTGATTGATATCGTCATCTACCTTGTCCGCAAACTTGGAATCCTCCTTAGACATACGAGTCAAGATTGATAGAGCCTCGTAATACATCTTAGAATCGATAAAACCTTCTGCTTTTTTAATCTTAGCTTGAGCTTCTATATCTTTGTTTACCTCAGTAAGCTTGGCAGTATATTTTTGGCTGCCAGTCTTATCTGCCAACTGTTGATATACTTCTTTTGCCTTGTCGTAATCTTCATTTGAATAGTAAGACTGAGCCTGTGCCTCTAGTTTTGCAATTTTATAATGGTTAAATCCGAAAATTATACCAACTATTACTAAGATCGCAACGACAGCTGAAAGGCCATAGACTGTCTTACGGTTTTTCAATAAATCCATATAAATCCACTCCTTTTATAAAAAATATGAAATCGTAACCTTAATATATCATAGAATTTCCTTAAATTCAATATTTATGAGGGGATTGCTTGTGATATAATTGTAGTAAGTAGTAAGATAACCAAAGTTAAGTACTAAGGTAATTGAGGTGAGAAATGAAGGTTCTAAAATATTTTATAATTTGTTTAATATCCGTGCTTTCTTTGACTTCATGCGCTAAAAAGGAAGCCTATGATTACAGGAAGTTTTTTCATGAAAATAAAAACCTACCCATAACTCAAAAGATATCCGTCAAATTTAAGGATATGGACGAATTAAAAAATGAGGATATAGTCGATAAGACATTTAAAATAAATACAATATCTAAGGAATTTACCGACGAGAAGATAATGAACGACATATTAAACTTGATAGATTCAGCTCTTGACGTCAGAGATATAGATGAGTACAATGACTTTTTAAATAATGCGGAGATCATATCAAATAGAATCCACAAAGATCCATTTGGAAAGATAGAGGTGACTACTAGCGGAGGAAAGACAGACTCATATTCTTTTTATATCTCGCCGACAAATCCTAGGATTGGCTTTTTAAAAAAGGGAAGCGAGGAATATTTTCAGCTCAGTGAGGATGATTCCGTATATATAAACTCCCTAATGAAGACCGAGGATATTGATTTAAATATCGATCCTAGAGTGGCTGATATTTTTAAGAAAAAACATCTTACATTGGATTATATTATCGGTTCGGGAAAATACAGATTGCCAGATGAGCTAAAAGCCGACGTTAAATCATCAAGTTATCCACTGTATTGGGCGCAGGTGAGAGATGTTTTGGGAAAAAAAGGCGATGAAAAGCTTGAGGATTTTCTAGGCAAAAATATAAAGATAGATACATATAGAATAAGAGAAACGGTCAGCCTAAAGGATGATTCCAATATGGATGCATTTGAGAGAATCGGTGTATCACTTAAAAAAGGAAATAGGATTATAGGAGTATATTATTATATAGATGGGGATTACTATCCAAGAAATTTAAATGGAGATACTGCAAATATAGTAAAGGATAAGAAGTTTGTCGAGTGGCTTGAGGATAATTTCAACTTTAGCGATGAATATTCAAAAAGCTTGACGAAAAAGACCCCAGAGGAATTGGTTGAGCTGTACGTTCAGGCTTTAAATAAGGGTGACTTAGAAAAAATTAACGCCATAAATATCAATGATCAGCTAAATGTTTTTGATAAATCAGAGGAGAAGTTTGAGTTTATTCCATCAGAGGATGATTTCAAAAAGATAAATGATGAGTTTGTACAAAGGTTTAAGTCGATAAAACTTATAAATATCGAGAAATCCTGGGATAGGGTTCTTAGAAGTGATACGCCAGTCTACAGGGCTAGGGTAAGGATAGAGTACAACGAGACAAAAGACGAAAAAAAGAGGATGACAAAGAAAGTAATAAGTCAAAGGACGGAAAAAACGAGCTGGATACCGACATGTATTTCACAGTTGCCAAGGTTGGCGACAAGGGGTATAGGATAGTGTCAGTTGATTTTTAATAGATAACAAAATAGTTTTATAATATAGTCACATCATTAAAAAAATTTAATTGTATTAAAATATTTTGTGAATATATATATATATATATATATAGGGTATAAACGTCCTAAGAAAAATTATTGATTTCACAAAAATATTATTTGACAATTATTGAATGGAGGACGGGCTTATGAAGCAAGGGTTTATTTTACTATTAGTTTCAATGGCAGTAACTGGTTTACTAGGAATATACTTATCTCCAATAATAAAAAACGATAAGTATAAAAAACAAACGAGAAACTCATTAATTGCACTTTTATTTTTGACAATCGACATTCCGTTTATAATCTCAGCTTATTTAATGAGATCTGAAATGGATTATGTAGTTGAGTGTTTAGTCGTAGTAATTTTAATAAACCTCATTATTGTCGATAATTTTTTAAAGGAGAAGTTGACCAATGTTTTAGATAGCGGCAGTGATGAGAGTAGACGCAAATATAAGATCATAGCATCAGTATTGGCGGCAATCCTTGTAATTGTAATGTTCTTCTTAAGGAGGACATACCCACAAATGGCGTCGGGATACGGCAAAGCAGTGTTTAGTATAGGCGGTTTAATAGTGTTGATGTTTGCTATTAAGGGTAGAAATAAAACAAATAGAAATCAATAAAAAAAATAAAAAGATAAGAAAATTGATAAAGAAATAAATAACTAGCAAATTATACTAAAAAGCGGTGTGGCTTA
>JASBZE010000117.1 GCA_029983575.1 Peptostreptococcaceae bacterium | reverse complement strand
CAACTTTTCATTGATTTGGAACTCTAGAATTTCTGCAAATCTGGTATTTTCCTCTAGTCCGTTTTCTACGTAGTCTGTTGGAACTTCCCAAAAATTCTCTTCAAAATAGGGTACCATTTCCATGAGAATTTCCATAAATATACCTCTATTACCAGTTATAGCGCATGTAGGGCTCTCTTCGATTCCTATGATACCAAGTATATTATAACCGTTTTTTCTAAAGTGTTTTATTTCTTTTTTTACTTTAGAAGCAAGTCTTGTGCAGATTTCATTAAATTCTTCTGTATCATATTCTTCCTTTGTCATTGGTTTTCTGTTCATACCTGCGTAAATCATCTCTGGGCATGGGAGCTGTTCGATACCAATTCCTGAATCTAGTATTTTCTTAATTATTTCATTATAGCCACCTGTAGATCTTGCAAGCGGTTCAACAACTGTATTTTGATTTAGTATACAGTGAGAGATGTATATAATATTTTTAGATCTTAGCATATTTATTCCTTTATTTGTTATAAGTTACTTGTTTTTATTTCTAGGTTTAGCTATCCAATATTTTAAATAGTGCATAAATCATATATAATTAATACTTAAAAATATGCAACAGTTTATATTTTAAGCACATCTTTTAGCTTAGTACAGCAAATCGAAACTAGCACACATGAAATTACCTTATCGACTATATTACTTGTTATCCTAGGTATAAATGCCGCAGAGAATATTTCCCTTTAATTTAATTATAATTCATTTTGGCACTTATGTTTGTAAAATTTCTAAGTATTGATAAAAACAATAATTGAGCTTGAATAAATAAGATTGATAAATATAATATAACACAATAATACTATTGTTAATAACTATAGATACATTTCCATAAAAAATTGTACACTACTTTTACATTTGATATAATGAAATTAAGTAAATATATGAATGGAGGGTAATTATGAAAAAATTAACTAAACTATTAGCAATTGTTTGCACATTGGTTTTTGTTCTAACTGCTTGTTCTAGCGGTTCGGGCGGCAACTCCGGTGGTTCTAAGTCACCTGGTACTGCAAAGGATGGTAATGAGGTAGCAATAGAAAAGGCTTCTATGGATTTGGTTCAAGCTGTTGACAAGAGCAAATACAAACTCGTTAGTACAGAAGAACTAAAAAAATGGGTAGACAATAAGGAAGATATGATAGTTGTCGATACTATGCCAGAAAAAAGTTTTAAGAAAAACAGGATACCTGGAGCTGTAAACGCTGAGCTTCCTGTTAAAATGGGAGAAGTTACTCCTGAAGCAAAGGATGCTTTCCTTAAACAATTAGGTAACGACAAGAATAAGAAGATAGTAGTATATTGTGGATTTGTAGGATGTGCTAGAAGTGACGTTGGAGCTATATTGGCTCAAGAAGCCGGCTATACAAATGTATATAGACAACCGGGCGGTATAATCGCATGGCTAGATGCTGGTTACGACGTTGAAAGCAATTAATAAAGCTCATTTAGCTATAGGTGATTTGCAATGAGACTTGCGATAATCAATTATTGTTAGTAACGAAGTTGTTCACTAATTAGCTTAACTTATAATCTAATCGAGAAGGTGTGGGATTTTCCTACACTTTTTCAATGAAAGGGAGGAAGTAATGAAATTATTTAAAAAACTAGTCGCAGTTGTTATGGTTTCAGCTTTGGCTTTAGCAGGTTGTGCTAAGTCATCAGACAGCGGCAAAAAATCAAGTGAGTATTCTAGTAAAAATGGAAATACCATGGTTTTGACTCTATTCCAAAATCCTAAGACACTAGATATTCAAAAGACTAATGCGGATTATTTCATACCTATTCAAATATATGATAGGTTGGTTGAGACGGAAGTTGACAAGGACGGAAATCCTAAGATAGTTCCTTCGTTGGCTGAGAAATGGGAGATCAGCGATGATGGTAAGACTTATACCTTCCATCTAAAGAAGGGAGTTAAATTCCATAATGGAGAAGAGTTAAAGGCTGATGATGTGCTTTTTACCATTGAAAAGATGATGGATCCTAAGCAAGCTGCCGTAAACAGCTTCCAATTCGAAAAGATCGAGGGGGCTTTAGATAAGTTAAACGGCAAGGCTGATAAAGTGAGTGGCGTAAAGGTTATTGACGACTACACTGTTGAAATTAAATTATCAGAGCCTTCTGGGCCTTTCTTAGCTAGTTTAACTGGTGCTCCGGCTTCAATATTTAATAGAAAAGCAGTGGAAGAAGGTAAGGATAAGTTTGGGTTTGATCCTAAGTATACAGTTGGTACTGGATATATGAAAGTTAAGGACTGGACTCAAGATAAGGAGATAAATCTCGTTAGAAACGATGATTATTTCAAAGGTCCTGCCAATATAGACGGGGTTAGGTATTTGATGAACATCGATCAAAGTACCGAGAGAATGATGTTTGACAAAGGCGAGCTTGATTTTATGGTGCTAGACAATACTTCTTATGACAGCTACAAAAAGAACGATACTTTTAAAGACAATATTATAGATTTCCAACCACCAAGTATGGATTATATGATATTTAATCAAAATGACCCTGCTATGGCGAAGAAAGAAGTTCGTCAAGCTATAATGAAGGCTATTGATAGAGAAAAGTTTAATAAGACTTTCTATAATGGAGAGGGTATACTTCTAAATGGCGTAGTACCTCCAGGTATGCCAGGATATCAAGAAAATTTGCCAAAGATTGAATACAATGTGGATGAGGCGAAGAAACTTTTGAAAGATGCTGGCTATGAAAAGGGACTTGATTTAGTATTGCTTCAAAATGGTGAGTCAGACTATACTCATCCTATGAACGAAATGCTTCAAAAAATGCTTGGAGATGTCGGCATAAAGGTTGAAATTAAAAATATGGATATGACTTCATATTGGGATACTGTTTCAAAGGGAGAAGGATTTGCTATGACTTTGGGACCAGTGACAGCTGACGTACCAGACCCAGATGATTTTTATAAACAGTTTACAATAGAACCAAGTAAAACTAATGGATTCAATGTAAAAGACAAGGAGATATCAGATAAGATAAATAAGGCTAGAAGCATTGTAGATGATAAGGAAAGATTTAGTGAGTTAGCGAAATTAGATGAAGAGATAGTTCAAAAAGATGCACTTTATTTGCCGATAGCTTCAAAGGCTAAGCATTATATCAAGAGTCCAAGATTAGAGAATTTCCATCTATCATGGCAAGGATGGGTTTGTGGAGCTACTCATGATGTAAAGATAAACCCTAAATACAATAAATAGATAAAGAGAGGAAATTTAATGGGAAGTTTTATTTTGAAAAGGCTGTTGCAGTCATTGATAGTTTTCTTTGGGGTGATAGTCGTGACGTTTGTGTTGATGGATATGATTCCCGGGAACGCCGCTTCTGTTTTGATGGGCGAAAAACAAAATAAATCTACCTATGAAAGAGTTGTGAAGGAGATGGAGCTTGATAAGCCCGTCTCCTATCGCTTTAAGAAGTACATTGGAAAGTTAGCTAAGATGGATTTGGGAGATTCGGTTATTATGAATAGACCAGTTATCGATATAATTTCCGAAGCTTTTCCAAACACTATTAAGCTAACTACTTTTGGTATTCTCTTCGCATGGGTATTTGGAAGTTTATTTGGTATAATTTCGGCATATTACTCGAATACTGCCATAGACTACATTTTTTCTGGTATAAGTGTTGTCGGCATTTCTATACCTACTTTTTGGATAGGGATATTGCTGCAATACGTCGTGGGTTACAGGTTTGGACTTTTACCTATTTCTGGATTTACTAGCTTTAGTCACATGATAATTCCATCTATTGTTTTGGGATGGAGTTTTGCTGGTGAGATAGCTAGACTTCTTAGGGCTAATATACTAGAGACCAAGGAGGCAAAGTTTATTGATCTGGCAGTGAGCAAGGGAATTAGTTACAGGAGGATGTTTTTTAAGCATATGCTTAGAGCTAGTTTTCTTCCTGTTATTACCATCATGATTTTACAGGTAACTACTTTACTCGGTGGAGCTATTATTACTGAGGGTATATTTGGGATTCCCGGAATTGGTACCCTGTCAATATCTGCTTTAACTAATAGAGATCTGCCGTTATTACAGGGAACGATATTGCTTGCTACAGTTTTAGTAATTTTTGGTAACTTGATTTCTGATTTAATTTATCCTTTACTAGATCCAAGGATTGTAATTGGGCGAGAGTAGGGAGGCAATATGAATAGGAAGATATTTAATAATGATTTCTTTGTTAAAAATTCAAAGGTTAGACCTAGGCTTATCATTTCAGTGGCCTTGATTTTAATATTCGTATTTATGGCTATTTTTGCGAGATTTGTCGCCCCATATGGTCCTAATGACACGGATTTTAACGCACCTTTATTAGCTCCGAGTTTAACAAATATTTTTGGAACGGATGAACTCAGTAGAGATGTTTTTAGTAGGATGGTATATGGACTTAGGATATCTCTTTTTATAGGGTTGGTACCGACTACGATTAATATTGTGATCGGAACTTTAGTTGGAATGTACTCTGGTCTTTCAAATAAATACATAGACTCTGTTATTATGCGTATAGTCGATATAGGTCTATCCTATCCTTTTATGATATTGGCGATGGTTATTGTATATAACTTTGGAACAGGTGTGAGTGCTTT
>JASBZE010000116.1 GCA_029983575.1 Peptostreptococcaceae bacterium | reverse complement strand
ATAATAGGTAAGTACTATATAATAGTTAGGTACCTAAGAGAAAAGATAAGTGGCAAATATAATGGAAGATTAATAGTATCAGAAGTAGATACTAAGCATTATGGACATATGCCAAATATTTTTAATAATATTTGTAAAAAAATAAGACGCGAATTTCGCGTCTTATTTTTTGCCGCTAAGCGGCAACACACAATTAATTTTTAGTTGTTCAGTAATTACTCTGGTTGAGGAGCATCTACTGGACATACAGCAGCACAGCTACCGCAATCGATGCAAGCACCGCCGTCGATTTCGTATTGGCTGTCTCCTTCAGAAATACAGCTTACTGGACATTCTGGTGCGCATGCTCCACAACTGATACAAGAATCTTTAATTACATATGCCATAATAGTTACCTCCTAAAATTGTCTTTTTTTTATTTCTGTAATTATTATAACATCACTAAATGAAAATAGCAAGTATATTTTCACTTGAAATTTGTAAATTTTATCATTAATTTTTGTCAAATATTAACTCAAAAACCTAGTAAACTACTATGATTTAAACATTTTATTCCATATTTGTGATTATTACTTGACTACAGTGAATGGGTATCAATTGAATAGGCCAAACTTGTCATACAAGAATATTAAGAAAATTACAACATAGGGTGGTTTTTTAAAATGTTGTACACTTATTACCCAATATATGTTATAATAAAGATAGCGGAGGGGAAAGGTTTTTCCCTATCTCAATAATTATTAATATTTCAAGGGGGCTAAAAAAATGGCAGACAAACACTTAAATGTATTCGAAATGGCTCAAGAGCAAGTTAAAAGCGCTTGTGACAAACTTGGTTTAGAACCAAATATCTATGAATTAATCAAAGAACCAAGAAGAGTTATCGAAGTAAACATTCCAGTTAAAATGGACGACGGTTCAATAAAGGTTTTCAAGGGATTCAGATCTCAACACAACGAAGCTGTTGGACCAACTAAAGGGGGAATAAGATTCCATCCAGCCGTTAGCTTAGAAGAAGTTAAAGCACTTTCTATTTGGATGACTTTCAAGTGTGGTGTAACTGGTATACCATACGGTGGAGGAAAAGGTGGTATTATAGTAGATCCAGCTGAATTATCAGAAGGAGAACTAGAAAGACTATCAAGAGGATACATCCAAGGTATCTACAAACTAATAGGTGAAAAGGTTGATATACCTGCTCCAGACGTAAATACTAACGGTAAGATCATGGCATGGATGGTTGACGAATACGAAAAACTAACTGGTCAAAGTGCACTTGGCGTTTTAACTGGTAAACCAGTTAATTTCCACGGTTCTCTAGGTAGAAACGAAGCAACTGGATACGGAGTTGCCGTTACTTGTAGAGAAGCTGCTGCTAGATTAGGTATAGATCTAAAACAAGCAAAGGTTGCTGTTCAAGGATTTGGTAATGTTGGTGCATTTACTTGTAAGAACATCCAAAAACTTGGTGGTACTATAGTAGCAATGGCTGAGTGGGATAAAGAACACGGAACATACGCTATATATAAAGAAGATGGACTAGATTTCCAAGCTATGTGGGATTACAGAACTGAAAAAGGAACTCTATATGGATTTGACGGAGCTAAAAACATATCACTAGAAGATTTCTGGGCTTCAGATGTTGACATCGTTGTACCAGCTGCTCTAGAAAATGCTATAGACGAAAAAGTTGCTAAATCTATAAAAGCTAAGTTAATCTGTGAAGCTGCAAACGGACCAACTACTCCAGAAGGTGATGCAGTAATAAACGAAAGAGGAATTACACTTACTCCAGATATCTTAACTAACGCTGGTGGTGTTACAGTTTCTTACTTCGAGTGGGTACAAAACCTATATGGATACTACTGGTCAGAAGAAGAAGTTGAAGCTAAAGAAGACGAAGCTATGGTTAGAGCATTCAACAACGTATGGGCTATTAAGGTTCAATATGATGTTCCAGTTAGAGAAGCTGCTTACATGTACTCAATCAAGTCTGTTGCAGATGCAATGAAACTTAGAGGATGGTACTAAGATTTAAAAGAAATATTAAAATTTAATAGAGATGAAATCAATGCCAGGGGCTCAGCCCTTGGCATTTTTTTTACTTAAAAAGGCCGCTAAAAGCTGTATTTTTGATTTAAAAATATTGCTTTTTTTATCTAAACGTGATAGTATTATTGATAGTAAAAATTAAAATGTCTTTTAATGTGGTCCTGTGAGGCCAAAAAAGGAGGAAATATGTTAAAATCAAGATATTTAGTTCAACCAGAGGATTTTTCTATTGAAGAGATAGATAATATAATAGATATTGCTCATGACATCATAGAATATCCAGGTAAGTACGCCCATGCTTTGGATGGGAAGGTGCTTGCAACTCTTTTCTTTGAACCATCTACCAGGACAAGACTTAGCTTTGAAGCTGCTATGAACAGGCTTGGGGGTAGAGTTATAGGTTTTTCAGATTCAAAATCATCATCCACTTCCAAGGGGGAATCCCTAGAGGATACAATGAGGATAGTTTCAGGTTACGCAGATATTATCGCCTCAAGGCACCCTGTTGCAGGTGCTGGTCAGAGGGCGGCAGATGCGGCTTTAGTTCCTTTTATAAATGCGGGTGATGGAAAAAATCAACATCCAACTCAGACATTGACAGATTTAATAACTATAAAACACTATAAAGGAAGGCTCGACAACCTAACAATTGGTTTATGTGGGGATCTCAAATACGGCAGGACTGTCCACTCTTTGGCAAAGGCGATGGACAGGTACGAAAATGTTAAGTTTATCTTTATATCACCAGAAGGGTTGATGATGCCTGAGGAAACAAAGAGGGAATTGAAACCAGGGTGTTTTGAAGAGACTAGCAATCTTAAGGAGAGTCTACCAAAATTGGACATACTCTATATGACTAGGTTGCAGGAGGAACGTTTTGAATATAAGTCTAAGTACGAAAGACTAAAAGACGTATATATATTGGATAAGAAAAAGCTAGAGAACGCCAAGGAAGATACAATAGTCCTTCATCCGCTACCAAGGGTAAATGAAATAAGTACTGATGTGGATGACGATCCAAGGACTGTGTATTTTGAACAGGCCAAGCTCGGAATGTACGTAAGGATGGCACTAATACTCGAGATGTTGGGAGTAGAGATAAGCAGATAAATTCAGAGAAAGGTATATAACATAGAAAAGTATATATCAGAGATAAGTATATAACACAGAAAAGTATATAAATGATAAGTACAGATATAAGTATACAATTTAAGTATATAATTATTGTAGAGTAAATTTGAGGTGTGGACAAAAATATATGGATAAAGATAGAAGTTTTGAGGTAATTGAAAATAAATTTTTAGGAGATGATATGTACATCATTAAGGCTAAGGGTGTTTTCGACGTAAAAAACGGACAGTTCTACATGTTGAGAACCAAGTCGAACTACCCTTTACTATCCAGGCCAATAAGTGTATATAACGTCGATGAAGATGGGATTAGTTTTCTTTACAAGGTAGTCGGAGAAGGTACAAAGGCTTTTTCCGAACTTAAGCCAGGTGAAGAGATAATTTTAGATGGACCATATGGTAATGGGTTTCCAGAGGTTAGCGGAAAAACGGCTCTTCTAGGCGGAGGTATTGGGATTGCACCTCTGTATATGATAGCTAGGGATATGTCAAAGACGGACAAGTGTGATGCGTACCTAGGATTTAGAGAAGTACCCGTTTTAATCGATGAGTTTGAAGAGTACTGCAATGAAGTTAAATTCTATCTAGGAGATAAATTCGTAACAGACATAATTGATGTTGACAAATACGACAATATCATGGTTTGCGGTCCGACTCCAATGATGAAAAAGGTAGTAGATATGACGGAGGGAAAAGATATAAATGTATATGTTTCCCTCGAAAACAGAATGGCATGTGGAGTAGGAGCTTGTCTGGTATGTACGTGCAAGACTACTGGAGGAAACAAGAGAACTTGCAAGGACGGTCCGGTGTTTAATGCCAAGGAGGTGATCCTTTAATGAGAGATAATGAAAAATCAGTTGCTAATGTAGATCTAAGCGTTAAATTTACTAGAGGTGTTGATACCCCTGGTATAAAATCAGTAGATGCACCAATCTTTAAAAATCCAGTGGTCATGGCATCGGGTACATTTGGTTTTGGAAGAGAGTACGCAGAGATTTTTGATATTGAGAGATTGGGCGGAATATCTTCGAAGGGATTGACTCTTAATTCTAAGCCGGGAAATGAAGGCATGAGGGTGTTTGAAACGGCTAGCGGAATGATGAACAGCGTCGGTCTAGAAAATCCTGGGGTAGAGGGATTTATAGAAAGAGAGCTCGATTTCTTTGGAAAATTAGATACTCAGAGGATTGCAAACCTAGGAGGAGGAACTCTTGAGGAATATATCAAGGGAGCTAGCTTGTTAGAAGGAGCTAAAGACAGGTTAGATATGATTGAGCTAAATATATCCTGCCCTAACGTAAAAGCTGGAGGTATGGCGTTTGGAATAAAAAATGCCGACGCCAAGACAGTTGTTTCAAAGGTAAGGGAAGTTACGAGCCTACCACTAGTTGTCAAGCTCTCTCCAAATGCAGAGGACGTAGTGAGTATGGCATATGAGTTACAGGGGGTAGGAGCTGATGGGATTTCCCTAGTAAATACTTTCAAGGCTATGGCTATTGATATAGATAAAAGAAAACCTGTTTTTGATAATGTGACTGCAGGTTTGTC
>JASBZE010000115.1 GCA_029983575.1 Peptostreptococcaceae bacterium | reverse complement strand
TATTATATACTATATCAGGAGGGGCATACACAAAATATTTTACAGACTCTTTATTTGCCTGAGATAAATTTCGTAAACTCCTCTTTATTATCCTTTATAAATTTTTCTCTTTCAATAGCTACATCTTTACTTTTGTAGTCTCTAAGATCGATTCTTTTTTTGTATTTTACAAAATCATCATATTGGCTGTATTCATCAACAAGCATAAAAAACTGCCCTTCTGGAGTGATATCTATGTTAACTCTTCTAATATACTCGAGAAGATGTATCTGTTTGATAAGTTTTTCTTTTTCACTGAGATTTGGATACTTATAATTAACCCAACCAACAAGTGAATAAGATTCTGAACTAAGCGTATTTTTAAAAGTTTCTTCTCTCTCGGTTTTATTTTTTACGTACTCAACTAGATTTGTGCGTATCATCTTATCTCTAATATATTTAAGCTCTTTAACATCATCAGGATAGGATTCGGTAGAAAAAGTTAGACCGTTGTTTATTGCAGATGTATCTTTTTTTGAGTTATAGCTACAACCGCAAAACGTTATTATTAGACATAAAGTTAGCACAATAAGTTTCCTACAACTTAAATACTTTTTCATAGTTATCTTAATTATCATATTGTATTACCAATATATTTCATAATATTTTATTTCACGTCCTTTTAGTTTTTCTAATAAGTTCGTTCTTTTACCATTATCACTATGTGCTGCGTATGAAAAGTTATATCCATTGGAATGCCTATCAGTAGTAATTAGGGTGTGTTTTGCTTCATAGTTACCACCTCCTAAATTTGTTAATACACTAATTGGGGTAGCAGGTCTTAATTCTGATAGATCATCTTTAACGAATTTATAATGAGCTTTTACCCTATATTGAAAAAGCCATCTGAACTGACCTGCACCTGCCCATGATGGGGATCTATCATTTATATTATAGTAATACCAACTTCTACCATTTTTCCACCAGTAATCCACTCCTGCATAAGCCATAGTCATCGAAACAAAATTAGCGCAATCTCCGCCCATGTTCGAAAAATCATAAAATTGTATATTTTTACCAACACTAGGTACATAGAAATTAGGAACTCCACCATTATAATTATTAGAATATCCATGTTTCCTTGCAAAATTTAAGGCTTTACTTCTGTATTGGGATGGTGTAGTTTGCATCATTAATAGAGATGGACTATAGGTATCTTTATTTTCATATTCGGAAAGAGTATTATAAATCTGTTCCATGTCGCTGTTTTTAGAAAGTTTATTATCAAGCTCACTTTTTATCTCTTGCCGTTGATCGTCGTTTAAAAGCGAATCAATATTAAATGCGGAAGTAACAAGAGGCTCCATTAAAGATTTTTCGTCAATACTGCAAAATGAAATGAGCTCTTCAGAATTTCTTATTAAAAACTTATATTTATCTTTGACTATATCAGTGTCCTTGAGATCTCTTAAATTTAATTTGTTTTTACTTACTAGAAAGTCATCAATCTGGCTGTATGTGTCCAAAGCTTTAAAATATTCACCAGATGGATCTATAAGATCTTCAGCGTAATTAGCATAGTCAATAAGGTGTATTTGTTTTATTATCTGTCTTTTCTCGTCTAGATTATAATAGTTATCTTTTATATAACCTAATAAAGCAAATGGCTCAGAACTCAATGTAGCATTAAATAAATAATTTATTTCTTCTTCGTTATCATGTACTTTACTTATATTCTTTCTAAGAACACGATTTCTTATTTGTGTCAATTCTTCAATACTTTTATTATCATAATCATGTGTATCGAAAGTTAATTCAATATCTGTAGGTTCCTCATCTATAGCATAAGATTTAAAGTTAATAGGGTTAGTTATTAATCCTAAAGCTACAATGACGAACGTAATAGTGGTTATTATCTTGTTAAACACAAAATTTACCTCCTAACTAATGATATATTAATTAAATTATACTAAAGGATTAAAAATACAACTAGAAATAAAACTAGAAATAAAACATTGGAAACACCATCCTTCGTTAAGAATAAGTAATTATCATGTGCTATTTTTTTATACTATTATTAGGACTATTCCCCACTTAGAATATTTTAAACATTTTTTAATGTGATAAAATTTAAAATTTTACTTTGCAGATTTATAACTTAAGCTAATTACTATAAAAATTAAGAAAGATATTGATTATATATTTACTTAGTGATATAATTACCATTAACGAGAAAATATGATTAAAACAATAAAAATATGGTATGAATAAAGCTATATAATAATTTGCTATGACTGAGAAGAGTAGATATGCAGTTTGTCTATAGAGAGTTGGGGCTAGGCTGAAACCCTGATGGCTACACATATTGAAAACTAACTCAAGAGCTGAGATCAGTAGGAAACGAAAATTCTCGGGTGATTACCTTATAATCTTCAAGAGGGTGCTAGTCACCAACTTGGGTGGAACCGCGATTACTCGTCCCAATTTTTTTGGGACGTTTTTTTTATTCATTTTTTCCTTTTAAATTTCGATTAAGGTACCTATATTGATGAACTAAAGGAAACTGAAGATACATGGATTTGTAGTAATTGTTTTACAAATAAAACGAAATTATAATATAAACTAAGATAAGGAGAAATAATATGATTAAGATTAATTTACGTGACGAAGTAAAAGAGTTTGAAAAAGGCGTTAAACTTATGGATGTGGCAAAATCAATAAGTGATGGATTTGCAAGGAGTGTTATATGCGCTTCTGTAGATGGTGAGCTAAAAAGCTTAAACGACACAGTAGATAAAGACGCTAAGGTTGAGTTTTACAGGTTTGATGATGAAATAGGTAAAGAGGTATTTAGACATTCTTCTTCTCACCTAATGGCACAGGCTATAAAGATACTTTTCCCTGAAGCTAAGCTTGCTATAGGTCCAGCTATAGAAAATGGATTCTACTATGATATAGATCTAGACTATAGGATCGTAATGGAAGACCTAGAAAAAATAGAAGCTGAGATGAAGAAGATAGTAAAAGAAAACCATGAAGTTGAAAGTTTTGTACTTCCAAGGGATGAAGCTATAAAGCTAATGAAAGAAAAGGGAGAAGACTACAAGGTAGAACTTATTGAGGACTTGCCTGAGGAAGCAACTCTATCCTTCTACAAACAAGGTGAGTTTGTCGATCTATGTAGAGGACCTCACATTCCTTCAACTAAGATGATAAAAGCTTTTAAACTTACTTCAATAGCTGGAGCATATTGGAGAGGTGACGAAAACAACAAGATGCTTCAAAGAATATACGGAACATCTTTTGAAAAGAAAAAAGATCTAGACGCTTATCTACATATGATGGAAGAAGCCAAGAAGAGAGATCATAGAAAACTTGGTAAAGAGTTAGGACTTTTCTTTATTCCAGATGAAGGACCGGGAATGCCGCTATTTATGCCAAAGGGTGTGGCTATGAAAAATGCTCTTATGCAATATTGGAGAGAATTGCATAGAGAAGCGGGATATGTTGAGATAGAAACTCCTATTATACTAAACAGAAAACTTTGGGAGACTTCAGGACACTGGTTCCATTACAAAGAAAATATGTATACAGTTAAAATAGACGAAGAGGATTTTGCCATCAAACCTATGAACTGTCCAGGAGGAATGATTTACTTTAACTCAGACATAAGATCATATAGGGATCTTCCAATGAGGGTAGCTGAGGTAGGTAGAGTACATAGACACGAGCTATCTGGAGCACTTCACGGACTTATGAGAGTTAGGGCATTTACTCAAGACGACTCACATATATTTATGCTTCCTGAGCAAATCAGAGATGAGATAAAGGGAGTAGCTAGTCTAATAGATGTAATATACAAGACTTTTGGATTTGAATACCACGTTGAGCTATCAACAAGACCAGAGGATTCTATGGGAACAGATGAAGAGTGGGAAGCAGCAGAAGAGGGACTAAGAAATGCTCTTGAAGATCTTGGTCTAGATTATAAACTAAATGAAGGTGACGGAGCTTTCTACGGACCAAAGATCGACTTCCATCTAAAAGACTGTATAGGAAGAACATGGCAATGTGGAACAATTCAGTTGGATATGCAACTTCCTCAGAGGTTTGACTCAAACTACATAGGACCAGATGGAGAAAAACACAGACCTGTAATGATACACAGGGTTGCATTTGGTAGTATAGAGAGATTTTTCGGTATATTAATAGAGCACTACGCTGGTAAATTCCCTGTATGGTTAGCTCCTGTACAAGTAAAAATACTTCCAATATCTGATAAATTCAACGATTATGCAGAAAAAATCAGAAAAGAACTATTTGATATGGGCGTAAGAGTTGAGATGGATTCAAGAAGCGAGAAAATTGGATTTAAGATTAGGGAAGCTCAACTTGAAAAGGTACCATATATGATAGTAATAGGAGAAAAAGAAGAAAGCTCAAATATGATTTCAGTAAGATCTAGAGATGATGGAGAGCTTGGACAAATGGAACTTGATAAGTTCAAAGCCGATATTAAACAAAAGATCGATTCTCGTGAAAATGTAGATTTCTCTAAATTAGACTAATTAATTATAATTAAATAATTGACCAAATTTAAAAGGATGTAAATAGCTCTTAAAATGAGTTGTTTACATCCTTTTTTATAGTGACGAGTCAAAGGCTGAGTTCGCCTATTCAACTTAAGCCACTATCATTGTTAAATTGAACAATGTAGTAAAATTCAAACAAATTATATTGATATATATATGTAATGTGATATAACATATGTTACAGAAAAGCATAAAAAAAGAGGAACTCTCTG
>JASBZE010000114.1 GCA_029983575.1 Peptostreptococcaceae bacterium | reverse complement strand
TATGATGAAACTTACACATTAATCGACCTGCCCCATCATCCTCTTGATGATCTTGGCAAGTCTCATCCTTCCAATATCAATATTAGCAATCACGACCATGCTAATTACCGACTCGGTATCATCATCAAGCTTATAACCCCTGGCTTCCATAATAGTATATTTTGGCATTAAGTCGAGTATTGTTTTTAGCCTTTCATCATTCTCCTTCATAACCTGTATAAAAGTATCCTCGCTAATTCCATTCAAAAAGCCATTGTTGTTTTCAAGCTCTTTTACTACCTCATCACTTAAATATTTACCCAGATTTTTAATACTAAAACTTATCATATATGCCAGACAGTCTTCTCTTTTAGTGGACTTAGTATAGTCCTTTATTATTTTGAACTCACTATTTTTTTCTATTTTATCAGCAAACTCAGTGCTGTCAAAAACATCATCTCTAAGTACTACATACATAGTTTCACCCCTTTTCCATCTACACCCAGGGGGAATTGAACCCCCATCGGCTAGTCCGGAGCCAACCGTTTTATCCATTAAACTATGGGTGTACGACAATAAAATTATACCATAGTTGATATATTTTGAATAGGCAATTGAAATGTTTATCCTTAAGATATATAATTGACTTAGGGGAGCCGCCCAAGCGTGCTGAGAGTAAGTTGTATGACTTAGACCCATAACCTGATTTGGATAATGCCAACGTAGGGAATGACTCTTGCTTTGGCAGGAGTTTTTTTATTTGTATTAACATTTAAATATCATAAAATTAAAAATAAAGGGGGAAATTTCAATGTCTGACACACCTAAATTAAATACCGATGAAATATATGAACACTTAGAAAAAGTGCGAGCTGAGGCGCCATTGATTCAAAGCATAACAAACTTCGTAACGGTAAATGACGTCGCCAACGTAACATTGGCAATTGGAGCCAGACCTTGTATGGCTGAAAATCCCGTAGAAATTGAAGACATCACTAATATAACGGATGGACTAAACCTAAACTTAGGAAATACAAATGCATTTGATGCGATGGAAATAGCAATAAAAGTCGCTAATAAAAATGATATACCCGTCGTAGTAGATCCAGTTGGCGTTGGTATAGGTAAATTTAGAATGGATTTTACCAATAAGTTAATAAATGATTATAAGGTTAGCGCAGTCAAGGGAAACGCCTCAGAGCTTAATACTATAATACTCGGAAGTTTTTCGTCAAGCGGTGTCGACGTTTCAAAAGACGACGTAATCACAGAGGATAATTTAATTAGAAAAGCATCTGATTACAAAGAGTATGCTTTAAGAAAAAACACCGCTGTTTTAGTTACTGGAGCTATAGATATAGTCACTGATGGAAAAAATACAATCGCTGTTAGAAATGGCGATGAGATGATGGACAAAATAACAGGTTCAGGTTGTATGCTCAGTTCGGTATTGTGCTCCTTTATAACGGCAAATACAGATTTATTTAAATCTTGTGTATCTGCAGCAGTTGTATTTTCTATAGCAGGCCAGAAGGCGGCTCAAAGCATACAAAATGATGAAGGAATAGGAACATTCAAGGTGAGATTTATGGATTATTTGTATAATATTACCTTGGAGGACATAAAAAAATACGCTGATTTCACTTACCTAGAAGTCTAGGTTCAATAATTAAAAATAAGTGAATTATCAATAAGCGTTTTATTGAAAATAGTTGTACTGAGAATTGCAAATATAAATGTTGTACTGAGAATTACAAATATAAATATGGAATGGTGGTAAATGATGAAAAATAAAAAGACTACTGACTTAAATTTGAAATTATATGCGATAACTCCAAACTTAGGCATTAAAGATTTCAGTTTATTTGACAGTTATTTAAATGATGCCAATTCAAAGGATATAGAAATAATATCAGAGGATCATAAAATCTTTATGGAATACTTCAAAAAAATAGAGTTGGCTTTAGAAAATGGAGTGACCCTGCTTCAACTGAGGGAAAAATTTCTTGATGGTGATACTCTCTTAAATCTAGCAATGAGAGTAAAGTCGATATGCGACAAGTACAATGTTCCCCTAATAATAAACGACCATCCTGAAATAGCTAAAAAGGTTGATGCCGCTGGAGTTCACGTTGGCCAAAGCGATACCGATGCGTTAAGAGCTAGAGAGATTTTAGGATATGATAAAATCATAGGTGTCAGTGCAAAAACTTTAGAAGAAGCAAAAAAAGCCGAAGAAAACGGAGCTGACTACCTTGGTGTGGGAGCTATATTCGATACAAATTCTAAGGATAACGCTCAGACTATCAGCATGGAAACCCTAGATGAAATTATCGACAATGTAGGTATTCCCGTAGTTGCCATCGGTGGTCTACACTACGAAAATATTATGAAGTTAAGCTCGTCTAAGGTATCAGGAATATCTGTTATTTCCGAAATATTTTCCGCTGACTTAGATTCTATAGCCGAAAAAACTATAATAATAAAAAAAAGAATCGAACATATGCTAAACTCCACACTTCCCACAGTACTAACCATAGCTGGTTCAGATCCAAGTGGAGGTGCAGGAATACAAGCCGATATAAAAACACTAGCTGCCAATGAAGTATTTTCTACCTCAGCAATAACGGCACTAACCGCACAAAACTCTAAGAGAGTTATCGGTATCGAGCCCGTTAGCCCTGATTTTTTAAAGCTTCAATTAGAGGCAGTATTTGAAGCTATCTTGCCTGATGCGATAAAAATAGGAATGGTCGAAAATCTAGAAAATGCAAAAGTTATATATGATATTTTAAAAAAATATAAGACTAAAAATATTGTTATAGATCCTCTTATGATTTCATCATCAGGAAAAGAATTAATAAAGGAGGAAGCCATAGAGTTTATGGAGGAAAAATTGTTTCCAATAGCAAGCCTAATAACTCCAAATTTAAACGAAGCTTTTAAGCTTAGTGGTATAAAAGAAAGTGAAGTAACCGATATCGATAAAAATACAATAGACAAAAGTGCTATAGAGAAACTCGGTAAAATTCTCTACAATAAATACAATACAAATATACTTATCAAGGGTGGACACAACCTGGGAGAAAAGGCAATGGACCTACTTATAGAAAAAGACTGTTTGACATGGTTCTCGTCTAATGCAGTAAAAAATCCAAACACACATGGTACCGGATGTACTTTGTCATCAGCAATTGCAGCTAACTTAGCCAAGGGATACGGTATGACTTCATCGATATGCTTAGCAAAAAAATACCTGACTAGGGTCATAAAATCATGCCTAAATCTTTGTGAAGTTAATGGTCCCATGGATCACTCACTAGTTTTAGGAAAAGACTTAAGATAGGGTCAATATTAAAATGAAAAATAAATACATATCAAATTATAACTAAATTTTAATCAAATTAAAATACATATTAAAGTCCATTAATAATGTAATGTACCTAGATATAATGTAATGTACTTAAGTCTAAAAAAGGGATTGAAAGAAGATTTGAAAGGAGATAATCGATGAACAATAATCTAAAAAAACTAATTATTTGCGCGATATTTACCGCACTGGCATTTGTGACTTCTTCAATTGTAGTTTTTACCAACATGGCACCTTTTCAGCATTTATTTAATGTAGTATTGGCTGTTATCCTTGGCCCTGAATATGCGTTTTTATCTGCTTTGATAACTGGATCAATGAGAATGCTCTTTGGGGGAAGAACTATAATTTCGATAATAGGAGGTATATTTGGAGCGTTTCTAGCTGGGGTTGGCTACAAGGCAACAAAGAAACTATATATGGCTTTTTTAGGGGAAATAATAGGAACCGGAATTATCAGTGCTATAGTAAGTTTCTATGTTATGAAATATGGCTTTGCTGTAAATCTTCCTAATTTCTATTTTTACATACCGTTCTTCTTGCCTTCATCTATTATTGGTGCTACAATGGGGGTAATAATACTAGTAGCTTTAAAAAAACGTGGACTTCTAGCGAAATACAGCTTTATCAATGAAAATGATAAAGAAGGTAAAGATAAAAAGGAGGTATAGGCATGGGAAATCATTCAGAAAAAATATTAGAACTTGCTGATATAATAAAAAATAGTGATAATATAGTATTCTTTGGAGGAGCGGGAGTTTCTACAGAGTCAGGTATACCTGATTTTAGGAGTGCTGATGGGGTATTCAACACTACTGCTGGCAGAAAATTTTCCCCTGAGGAACTTGTTTCTAGACCTTGCTTTGACAGGTATCCAGAAGAATTATTCTCATTTTATAGAGAAAAACTCATATATCCAAATGCTAAACCAAACTATGCACATAAATTTTTAGCTAGACTCGAAAAAGAAGGAAAACTAAAATCAGTTGTGACACAGAACATCGACGGACTTCATCAAAGTGCTGGAAGTAAGGAAGTCAGAGAACTTCACGGCTCCGTCCTCAGAAATAATTGCGTGAAATGTCATAAATCATTCGATCTAGACTATATACTGAAATCCGAATCAACAGTTCCAAAATGTGATAACTGTGGCGGAACTGTAAAACCTGACGTAGTTTTATATGGAGAACCCTTAAATGAGTTTACCATATCTCAAGCCGTTAGCGATATTTCAAACGCCGACACCCTGATTATCGGAGGTACCTCACTCGTAGTTTATCCCGCTGCTGGATTTATTTCTTATTTTAGGGGGAAAAATCTGGTTCTGATAAACAAGAGCAAAACTAGCTATGATCGCGATGCTAATTTATGTATTAATGGGGCGATAGGAGAAGTTTTTAAAGAGGTTGCAGAAGTACTCGGTTGGGAATAATATGATTCTAATATATATAAC
>JASBZE010000113.1 GCA_029983575.1 Peptostreptococcaceae bacterium | reverse complement strand
AGAAATAAATTAATTAAATATTAACATAGTCACTAGAATATGAGTCAAAATTATGTTATGATTATTTTGTATGTTAGGATAATATTAAAAAAATAGTGGAGGTTGTTATGAGAGAAGTTAGAATAGATAAATTAACTGGGGACAAGGCAATTTATGTAAGTATGAGATCAAAAAGACCTCTTGATAAGATCAAAGAACCTGATGACGAGAGCCTAAATTCAGATTATTCTAGTTGGTGTCCTTTTTGTGCAGGTAACGAACATATGGTTGAAGAAGAAACTCATAGGGTACAAAAAGATGGTAAGTGGACTTCTAGAGCAGTTATGAATAAGTTTCCAGCCGTTAATTACGAATCAGATGATATATTCGGTAGACATGAGGTAATTATTGAAACCTATAGACATAACGGGAACTTTTTTGATATGAGCGAACAGGAATTTAGGGATATGTTTTCTGTATATAGAAATAGGTATAATGAACTTATCAATGAAGATGGAATTAATTACGCAGTTATATACAAAAATTTTCAAAGGGCATCAGGAGCCTCTCTAAATCATCCACACTCTCAAATTGTGTCTCTAAATATGGTTCCGCCTGAGGTAGAAAAAGAAGTAAACTCGCTTACTGACTACTATGAAAAAAACAAAAAAAATCTCCATCAAGAAATAATTGATCAAGAAATAAAAAACAAATCAAGAATTATTTACGACGGAGAACATTTCATAGCTTTTATACCGGATGCTACTAGGTACAATGAGGAAATAAGGATATTTGCTAAATATAAAATATTAATCGATGATTTTAAAGGCGATATTTTAGAGGAATTAGTTTTTGTATTTAAAAGTCTATTTAAAAGGGTTTATGAAAAGGATGGATATCTGCCTTTTAATGTTACACTACACACACCTCCAAAGGGGATGGAAGACGAATTTAGACTACACTTTCACATTATCCCAAGGAGATTTAATTTTGGTGGGTTTGAACTCTCATCAAATCTATTTGTATGTTCTAGTGATCCAGAACAAACAGTAGATAAGCTAAGGTTTAATAAAAATAGGAAGGATGATTAAATGAAGTTTATTTCATGGAATGTAAATGGAATTAGAGCAGCTCTTAAGAAGGGTTTTATGGATTATTTTAATGAGGTAGATGCAGACATATTCTGCTTACAAGAGACGAAATGCCAAGAAGGTCAGGTTGAACTCGATCTTGAAGGATACTATCAATATTGGAATTACGCTGTTAAGAAAGGATATTCTGGAACGGCAATATTTACAAAGAAAGAACCTCTATCTGTAAGCTATGGATTGGGTATAGAGGAGCACGATACTGAAGGTAGAGTAATAACACTGGAATTTGACAAATTTTATTTTATAACTGTTTACACACCAAATTCACAAACTGATTTAAAGAGGTTGGATTATAGAATGAAATGGGAAGACGACTTTTTAGCATATATTAAGGAGTTAGAGAAAACAAAGCCAGTTATTTACTGCGGGGACTTAAATGTAGCCCATAAGGAAATAGACCTTAAAAATCCAAAAAACAATAGGAAGAATGCCGGTTTTACCGATGAGGAAAGATCTAAATTTTCTACTGTAGTGGATAACGGATTTATCGATACTTTTAGATATTTTTATCCTGACCAAGAGGGAATTTACTCTTGGTGGTCTTATAGATTTAACGCTAGAAAGAATAATGCGGGGTGGCGTATTGACTATTTCGTAACTTCGAGCTCTTTAAAGGAAAATTTAGTAGATGCTAAGATACACACTGAGGTGATGGGCTCTGATCACTGCCCTGTAGAACTTAAAATAAATATATAATCAATACAGCTTAAAAAGGCTAGACCAAAGTAAGTTTACGATGGTTAGCCTTTTTTGTTATATAATATTAAAACTTAATTTCTTCTATAAATTCGTTGATATTAATATCGGAATTAATAGTGGCACCTTTTTCTTCATAGTATTTTTGATAAAAACAAGGATTTTTTACAAAGAATTTTTCGCTATCAAAAACTTGAACTTCATATTCCTCTTTGATTTTATCAGTCAAAAATAAATTTATAAATTTAAAGACGATAGAGGAGTAGTATGCGTCAAAAAATGCATTATGTAAGTTAGAACTATCATTTATGTCCATTATCTCAATTGAGTTTTTTAAGCCTATGCTATTTTTTGTTTCCGTTCTGAAAAATACGGTCGCCAATCTCTGGGCGTCTATATATTTTATTTTTTTCTCAACTTGTAATTTGTGATATTCGTTGTTTTTTATAAGATGATGTATATCATCTCTTCCCCAGGTCAAAACAACAGTATCTTCATCTTTTGAACAAAAATCTATAAATGAATTAAAGACGACAGGATATTTTTTTGATCCCCTTAAATCCTTGTACTCAATGTTGGTAATCTTTACTACAAATGGATTTAGTTCCTTATATATTGATGGTTTTACATATCTATTAAATGTTGCCTTTAACTCTAGGTTATTACCAAGTTTTATAGCTCCTATTTGTAATATTTCAAAAGGGCATTTTTCATTTGACTTAGGAGTGTTCAATTCAGAATCATATCCTTGATTAAATTCCAAATCGAAAATTACATAATTCATATTCATCCTCGTTTCTTTTGATATGATGTTAACTTACACATTATATTTTAATTCTAATTTTAAAATTATTCAATAGCTTTGCACTTTTCAACTTGAAAATAAGTTCTTTTTAGTTTATAATGGTTTATGAAAACCGATAAAATACGAATAAAAAATTCTATTTTTATCAAAATGTACACTATATGACGAATTAAGAAAGAAAAAAATCAGAAGGTAGGGCAGAATATGGTAAAACCACTATATTATATTGAAAAAGAAAATTTTAGCAGAGAATCATTAGAAAAAATCCTAAAAGAAAATGTCAATGTAAGGTTTGTTTCGTTGATGGGAGTTGACCTTGGGGGAAATACGACTGATGAAAAAATTCCGGTTGAATTATTCCTAGAGGATACTGATAAATTTCTAAAATCAGCTATTCAGACAGATGGATCAAGTGTTGAGTTACACGGTATTGCTACTCTAAACAACGCTAAAGTAGACTTGATGCCAGACAAAAATGCTAAATGGTATATAGACTATAATTATGATTTAATCGACGAGGATAATGGGCTGCCTGTAGGTACTCTAAAAATACCTGCATTTTTAATACACGACAACAAGAAAGTATGCTCAAGAGGTATTTTACAGAAAGCGGATAAATTCTTCAAAGACAGTTTGATGGAATTATACAAAAAATATCCTCATATATTAAAAGAAATTGGAGTAAATTCATATGAGGAAATTGATGAAATACTTCTTACGACAGCTACGGAATTGGAGTTTTGGGTAAATACTCCCGATGATAAGGCGGACCTTGAAAAATTACACATTTCTCAAAGTTTAAAAGAGCAGTATTGGAAGAGAACTCATGGACTAATAAGAACTTGTCTAGAGGAGAGTTTACTTCTATTACAAAAGATGGGAATTGAACCTGAAATGGGTCACAAAGAGGTTGGAGGAATTCACTCAAGGATATCTTCAGAAGGTAAGACAAATTACGCTATGGAGCAGCTAGAGGTTTCATGGAAGTTCTCAACACCTCTTCAAGCCTGTGATAACGAGGTAATTGTAAGAGAGGAAATAGGAGACATATTTGAAAGACACGGCCTTGAGATTTCTTTTAAGGCAAAACCTGTAAAAAATGTCGCAGGAAATGGTGCACATGCTCACGTTGGCGTAAGTCTTAAATTAAAGGATGGAAGGATAGTAAATGCCTTTGCTCCAACTGACCTAGAAGATGACTTCTTAAGCATAACTGGATATGGGGCTCTTATGGGTATGTTAAAACACTATGAAATTTTAAATCCATTTATAACTTCCTCAAATGATGGTTTTAATAGATTGGTACCTGGATTTGAAGCTCCCGTTTGTGTAGTTACTTCATTAGGTCACAATTACAAAACCCCTTCTAGAAATAGATCCATACTAGTTGGACTTATAAGGGACATGAAAAACCCTAAAGCACTAAGATTTGAATTGAGAAGCCCTAACCCTCTATCAAATAAATACCTAGTAGTTGCAGGGGCTCTACAAACAATGTTAGATGGTATTACAGAAGCAGCAAAAAGCGGATTGACTTCTAAGGATTTAGAAAAAGAATTGAGCAAAGACTGCGGCGAAGAAAAATTCTACCTTGAAAAAGACAGGAAGTACAGGGATGAAAATAATGTATTCGACCATTACAACGAAGAAGAAAGAGAAAAGATGTTTGGTAAGCATCCTGCTAATGTATATGAAAATATGAAAAACCTAGATATTCATGCGGATAAACTAGAAGCTTTAAAAAAGGGTAATGTATTTTCAGACGATATTATCAATTCATTTAGGATTGGAGCAATAGATAAGTGGAAGAAAAAACTTTCAACTAGAATTATAGATAGAAATAGCAACCAACTTAGAAGCTTTAAAAAGATTCACGTAAACGAAGACAGGGATGCTTTAGACGATCTAAATTGGGATAAGATAAATCATATAAAACATTATCTAATGAAAAATACTGCTTCAACTGAGTGTCTCTTTACTAAGATTAAAAATGCAATCAAAGAAGGAGATTACGAAAAAACTTCTGAAATGATGATGGAAATGGAAGATTTAATGGACGAGGTAAGAGAGATGTATAGGGAGTATGTAAAGAACATCTTCTAGTATATCTAAGAAATCTAATTCAGTAAAAAATAAATTTAAATCAACAAAAAAGGATGAGTCTAAAATGGCTTCATCCTTTTTATATACCTTTTTATAAT
>JASBZE010000112.1 GCA_029983575.1 Peptostreptococcaceae bacterium | reverse complement strand
TTTTTTTGACAAATATGACTGATAGTTGTTTAGTAGAATGAATATTTGTGGTAAAATATAGTATGAGCATGAATTTTTTTAAGGCGGGGTAACTTATTTGAATTCATGTGTCTTTTATTATATAAAAGTCTATAAACGTTTGTTTAAAAACTGTAGAAGAAAAACTCTAAAATATAGTTGACTTCAGGAAAAAAGTTATGATTTTATATTTGTTTTTTCTTCTATATAAAAATTAGTATTAGTATTATGGTGATGAAGTATGAAAAATTTATTAAAGATGGGTGTGGACGTTGGTTCTACAACTGTTAAGGTTGTTGTAAGCGACATTTCAAACAACCTACTTTTCAAAGATTACAGACGACATTTTTCAGATGTAAAATCGACTCTCCTAGATGTGTTGTCTACTGTCAAGGAGAAACTCGGAAACATCGACGTAAAAACTGTTGTAACTGGCTCTGGCGGTATAGGGCTTGCGAAACAATTGAAACTTAAGTTTGAGCAAGAGGTCATCGCTAGTACGAAGGCAATAGACGTATTCAACCCTGAGACTGATGTAGTAATTGAACTCGGTGGTGAGGATGCGAAGGTGACTTTTTTGAAAAATGGAATAGACCAGAGAATGAACGGAATTTGTGCTGGAGGAACAGGTGCTTTCATAGACCAAATGGCATCTCTATTAAAGACCGACGCTTCTGGACTAAACGAATTAGCTAAAGATTATGAGACTATATATCCGATAGCTTCTAGATGTGGTGTGTTCGCTAAGACAGATATACAACCTCTTTTAAACGACGGAGCTAAAAAAACTGACTTAGCTATGAGTATTTTTAATGCCGTAGTAATTCAGACTGTCAGTGTTTTGTCTTGCGGAAGAAAGATTGAAGGTAAGGTTGCCTTTTTGGGCGGTCCTCTTACATTTTTATCTGAACTTAGAAAGAGGTTTTGTGAGGTTCTAGGATTAAGTGATGACGATATAGTATTTCCTGAAGATGGACAGATATATGTTGCATTAGGTGCCGCTCTATTAGCAGAAGATGAGGAAGTACTTTCCCTTGATGAGATTATTTCAAGGCTTAAAAACAGAAATGCGACTGAGGGAAATTCAGTTATACTAGATCCTCTTTTTGCTTCTAAGGAAGAGTATGAAGAGTTTAAGGCTAGACATGATAGAGATTCTGTTCTTATGAAGGATTTAAGCGAGGCAAGAGGGGATCTGTTTTTAGGGTTAGATGCTGGTTCAACTACGACCAAGGCTGTTGTACTCGATTCAAATGGAGATATAGTATACTCTTTTTACGGTTCAAATGAGGGTAAGCCTTTAGAAAAATCCATCGAGATATTAAAGTCTATATATGCTGACAAGAGAGACGACGCAGTGCTTAGGTACGCTACTTCAACTGGTTATGGAGAAGGGCTTATAAAGGCGGCACTTAGGTTTGACTATGGTGAGATTGAGACGATCGCTCACTTTAGGGCAGCTAAACACTTTAATAAAGACGTAGATTTTATTTTGGATATTGGTGGTCAAGATATGAAATGCCTTGAGATTAACGATGGCGTCATCAATAAGATAATCTTAAATGAGGCTTGTTCATCTGGATGCGGTTCATTTTTGGAGACATTCTCTACATCTCTAGGAATGGAGATCAAGGAGTTTGCCAAGGAAGGGCTATTTGCTGAAAAGCCTGTCGACCTAGGTTCTAGATGTACAGTATTCATGAACTCGAGGGTTAAGCAGGCTCAAAAAGAAGGTGCACAAGTAGGTGACATAAGTGCTGGGCTTGCGACATCTGTAGTTAAAAACGCATTATTCAAGGTTATTAAGCTTAGAGATGTAAATAAGCTAGGTAAGAATATAGTAGTACAGGGTGGTACTTTCTACAATGACCTCGTGCTAAGGGCTTTTGAACAGTTAACGGGAGCTGAGGTTGTAAGACCTAACATCGCAGGTATTATGGGTGCCTTTGGATGTGCTTTGATATCTATGGAGAGATACGAAAGAGAAAATGCTAAGCTTAAATCACAAGGAGAAACCTATAAAACCAATATTCTAGATAAGGAGAGGTTAGATTCCATCCATATTGAAACGGATGTCAAAAGATGCCCTGGATGTTCTAACAGATGCCTTGTAACTATAAATAGGTTTTCAGAAGACGAAGCTTTTGTCACTGGTAATAGATGTGAAGTAGGAGAAGCAATTTTTACTAATAAAAAGATAGATAAAAATAAGGATGTAATAAATCTCTACGATTACAAGTTAAAGAGGGTATTTGGATATAAACCTCTAGAAAAGGAAGATGCGAGAAGAGGAGATATAGGGATTGTAAGGGCTTTGAATATGTACGAGAACTATCCTTTCTGGTTTAGACTTCTCTCAGATCTAGGATTTAGGGTAATACTATCAGAAAAATCTTCTAAGAAAGTATATGAGAGGGGAATTGAATCTATAGTTTCAGATACGATATGCTATCCGGCAAAACTCGTTCACGGGCATATAGAATCATTAATCGATAAGGGGATTAGGAGAATTTTCTATCCTCAGGTGAATTATGAGCTAAAAGAGCACGACAAGGCTGACAACCACTACAATTGTCCAGTGGTTTCATCTTATCCGGAAGTTATAAAAAATAATGTTGATAGCTTGAGAAAAAACAACGTAGATTTTATCAATCCGGTAATTAGCTTAAACAGTAAGGATAGGCTTTCTAAGAGATTGTTCGATGCTTTTAAGTACCATTTTGATGATATCACAAGGGAAGAGATGGACAAAGCTGTAGAAAATGCCTATAGAGAGCTGGATAAATTTAGGGAAGATATTAGGAATGAGGGAGAAAAAGCCCTTGAGAGGATTGAAAAAGAAAACCTAAAGGCGGTTGTTTTAGCAGGTAGACCATATCATATAGACAACGAGATAAATCACGGTATTCCGGAACTTATCAATTCCTTGGGATTTGCAGTATTGTCAGAGGATTCTATAGTCCACCTAGTACAGGGAGACTACGATCTGAGGGTATTGGATCAGTGGGTTTACCATTCAAGGCTATATAGAGCTGCTAGATTTGTTTCTGATAAAGAAAATATTGAGATGGTTCAGCTAAATTCATTTGGATGTGGACTTGACGCCGTTACTACTGAACAGGTAGAGGAGATTTTGGCAGAGGCAGGAAAAATCCATACCGTTATAAAGATAGACGAGGGTAATAATCTAGGGGCTGTCAGAATCAGGCTGAGATCACTAAAGGCGGCTCTAGAAAACAAGGCGGAAGAAAAACTACATTCTGAAGCTATATCTTCTTTTGATGCAGATGGTGAGATGGTTGCTGATATTGGAGAAGAGATAAAACCTAGGTATAAAAATCCAAAGGACACCGTAGCTTATAGGAAAAATAATAAGATTGAAAAGGGCTACACCCTTCTAGCACCTCAGATGGCGCCAATGCAGTTTGAGTTTATAGAAGAAGCTTTGATTCAATCAGGTCTAAATGTTGAGGTATTAAAAAATGACACGACTCACGTAATTGAAGAAGGACTTAGATATGTCAACAACGATGCGTGTTATCCTGCCATAATAGTTGTAGGACAATTTATAGATGCTTTGAAATCAGGAAAGTACGACTTAGAAAAGACAGCTCTATTAATTACGCAAACCGGCGGAGGATGTAGGGCGTCAAATTACATAGGATTTTTGAGAAGAGCTCTTGTAGAGTCAGGATTTTCGGATATTCCTGTAATTTCACTAAATGTTGCGGGTACTGAAGACAATGGTATAAAGAAATACTTCTCTTTAAAGATGGGACTGAGGGTTTTGATGGGCTCTATTTACGGAGATCTACTTATGAAAGTGCTTTTAAGGGTCAGACCGTATGAGAAGATTCCGGGAAGCGCAAATAAGCTATACGAAACTTGGGCTAGTAGATGTAAGATTGCGTTAAAACGACCAACATACTCAGACTTTAGGAGAAATATATATCAAATCGTTGAAGACTTCGATAATCTTGAAATAGATGAGAGAATAGTTAAGCCTAGGGTTGGATTAGTTGGAGAGATCCTCGTTAAATTCAGTCCGCTAGCAAATAATGATCTGATTAACACGATAGAAGCAGAGGGAGCAGAAGCAGTGGTTCCAGAGCTTATGAACTTCTTCTTAACTGCAGCTAAAAACTCTGAGTACAAGTATAAAAACCTCGAGGGCAGCTTTAAAAATAGTGTTCTAGGAGCTTCATTTATAAAACTTGTCGAACTTTACATGGGAACATATTATAAATCTCTAGAAAAATCTAAGAGGTTTACTCCACCGTGGAAGATAGGTAAAATAGCCAAAAAGACAGAACCTGTTGTTTCTGTAGGAAATCAAACAGGGGAAGGATGGCTGTTGACAGGAGAGATGATTGAGCTTATTGAGGAAGGTGTAGGAAATATTATCTGTATGCAACCTTTTGGATGCTTGCCTAATCACATAATAGGTAAGGGAACAATAAAAGAGCTAAAGAGAATTTATCCTGAGGCGAATATAATACCTATAGATTACGATGCTTCAGCGAGCTTTGTAAATCAGTTGAACAGGATTAAGCTTATGTTATCGACTTCGTTTAGCAGGATAGAAGAGGTCGAAAAAGATCGATTTAGTATACTCGACTTGATGAATGACAAGAAGATAGTTGCTGAGTCAAGGTAAATACATAAGCATTGGAAATTTTAGCTGATGAGATTAAAGAAATAGAAATAAGATAGACGTATTTAAGAACAAAAAAATATATCTTGTAAATTAAATAGCGTTGAAGAGAAAAATTTAAGTCTTAAAACTGACATTTTTTCTCTCAACGCTTTTTGTGTTCAATTTGTTATTGCAATTTAGTGTTCAAATGTTCAAATAAAACTATGCCAGAAATATTAG
>JASBZE010000111.1 GCA_029983575.1 Peptostreptococcaceae bacterium | reverse complement strand
ATATAATTAGGTAAAGTCTTTACTTCTTTAAAATAATAACTCTTATATCTGTCTAGTCCATATACTTTTATCCTACCATTCTTATCGGTTATGAGACTATCCTTACCTTGTGAATCAATGTAATATAACCCATTCTTTTTTGATACATTTACCTTCTTTTCGTCTTTATTACCATCGTTATACTCATATAACTCAAAAACTACTCCCTCTAGTTTCTTTGTATTATCATACTTGTCAACTTTTTCAAGGTTTAGAGATAAATCCTGTACCTTACTTTCTATAAGAATTTTATCATCTTTAGTAATATCTATAAAAAAAGCTGGAACATAGAAGTTTTTCAACTTGGAAAAAGATGTGTCATCTAACTTAAATAAGTAAGTACCACTATCAAGACCAACAATACTTATTATGGCTTTTTTATCTTCTACAGTAGTCTTTAACGTCTTATGACTACTACCAAGAAGCTTATCAAGCTCACTCTTGCGCATTTTTTCGTATTTTTCGGCTAGTGTTTTATAATCTTCTTCCTTTACACTATCAACTTTCCAATAGTCAAATGTGAGAGATGAAAAGTCATCATCTCCCACTTTTGCTATTTCTATGTCTACTGATGTAGAATTATTATTTACTTCCCCCAAAGAAGCAAGAGGAGTAACTACTATTAGTATTAAAGCTAATAATATATTAGCTATTATTAAATTTTTCCTTTTTATTTTCATAGTCACACCTCTTTTTTAACTTAGGCTTCTACTCTATTAGATTTGATTTTGTAAACAGCAAGAGCCATTAACAATAAACCTGCTGCTACGAATATGATTGATCCTATACCACCAGTTTGTGGAATAGAAACTTTCTTATTTCTGATTTGTTTACCATATCCAGCATTAGTATCAGCTTTGTTGTATTGTAATTCTTCAGCTTTACCTTGGTATGATCCCTTAGCTACATCAAATGGTACAGTAGCATTAAGTTTTGCAAATCCTTCTGGAGGAGTTTTTTCCTCTAATTGGTAGTTTCCTTGAGCGTATTCAAGACCTGTTATTTCAAATCTACCTTCACCATCTGAAGTTAGAATTACTACATCTTTATCAGTCTTTTCTCCCCAAGTGTATCCAACTGCATTATCTTTGAACACTTTATTGTATGCAACTTGTTTTTCGTTAATTAAATTTTTGGCTTCAGTCCCTTTTTCACCTTTTTGGTCAGCAGCTGACATGTTGTTGTATGCTTTAACTGCATTATCTAAAGCTGTCTTAGCATCTGCTACAGCTTGTGCATTTGCCTTTTTAGCTACTAGATATTTACCTGCTTGGTTTTTAACGTAGAATTCAGCACCTGCTAATCTCTCAAGATCTTTGCTATTCTTATCTACATCATTTGTTTTTACAAATTTCTTACCACCTAGTACAACCTTCGGTTCTGTAGGATTAAGAGTATTAGGGTTATCACTATCTTTATGGTTTTTGATTTGAACCACACCATCAACGAAGCTTAGGTATTCTGGATCATATCCTGAAACTCTCTCTACTACTCTGTAAGTCTTACTGTCATCTAGACCAGTAAATGTATGTTTAAATGAGTCTTGTGGATTCTTTTCATCATACTTTTTAGTTACAGTTTGTACACTCTTCCAAGTATCACCAACTTTTTCTTGTAGAGTATATACTACTACAGCATTTCTATCATCTTCTGTAACATGATTTCCATCAGTAGCCCAAGATTTTTCAACACTTATTTGTTGATTTTTTGGCTGTCCTTCTTTTGGCTCAGAATCCTTACCAGGTTTATTACTATAGTCGAATTTGATGTCGTTGGCTTCTGGAATATCAACTACAGCATCTTTGTTGATTGTAGCTGAATATAATAGTTGAATTTCAACAGTCTTTGTCGCAGCAGCTTTCTCTACCTTATCAAGTCCAGCTTTAGTGAATTTTAACTCAAATCCCCTAGCATCTTGAACTACAGTGTAATCCCCTGCTTTTAGTGCAGCACCGTCTAGATTTACTACTAAGCTACCCTCTTTAAATGTAAGACCCTTAGTCATAACGTCGTTCCATACTAGTTTTTTGTATTTTGCGTGTTGAGGAATCTTAGTTTTAACATCGTAAGGAATCTCTTTTCCTAGATCTGCTGTTACTGTAGCCTTATCTTTTTGGTAGTTTCCGTATTTAGCACCATCATTTTGGTTATTTTGTGTATCAGTAACTTTAGTTAAACCATTATTTTTTGCAAAGTTCTTATCTATTTCTGGTTTATCTTCTATATTCTTTGGATAAACGTGAGCGGCTGATACAACACCATCATCATTTACAAGTGGTAGAGTTATTTTTACAGGAACTGCCTTGCTTCCAGAAAGAAGTTCTCCATTATCACCTTTGTATTTTGATAGATCTTGCACTTCTACGATTTCAAAATCGCCTTTTAATAATGCTGTCTTAAATGCAATACCAGATGTAGTTGTAAGTCCACCAACTGCTTCTTTTACATTCTCTGTAGCAGCAAGAGGGCTAGCTGGAGCTAATTTATCATTGGCATCTGCCTTAACATATTTACCGGCATTATCTCCTGATGCATACTTAACAGCAAAGTATACTCCGCCTATTTCTTTGGCTCCTTGTCCAAAATACTTCCCAAGTTCAGTAATTTGATTACCATTATAATTTGTTTTTCCATCTACTCCAGTTGTTCCAGGGAATTTTTCACTATTGAAAGAATCCTTTCCTAGTAACATCTTGTGAAGTGTCACTGTGTTAGTAACATCTTCTGCAGCATTTATTGTACTTGCAGAGAAACAAAATGTTCCTAATATCATTGCAAATGCAATAAATAACGATAAAAATTTCTTTGTACTTTTCATTATTAATCCTCCTTTTTTTATTATTTTTGAACAGTACAAAATATTACAATTCCTACTGTAATATTTAATTTATCTATAGCCATATTTTAATATAGTCATATGCTTATTATGTTTCAATCAAGCATAAACTTACTATATTTCAATATAGATATATGCTTAGATATTGTCTAAGCCCAGTTTGGGCTTAGACTTCTATCCTTCTTCGAGAATATGCTAATGATCCTATAATCATTACTCCTACTCCAAGTACCGCGAATATAAGTGTTCCATAACCGCCTGCATTAGGGAATAGTCCCTTCTTATTTTCAATAACTAATACGCCTATTGTTTCACCGTCTTTATTTTTTTGATAAAGGACTTTTCCACTCGGATTTTTTTCATCCAATTCTCTTATCGTTAGGCTATTCCAATCAATATTTATTTTAAATATCTTATCGGTCTTTTTATAACCTACAGGAGCCTTTGTTTCTTTTATAGTATACTCTCCTGTTTTCCAAGATTCTGGAACATCTATCCTTATTCCATCTTTTTCATCAGAGATTTTTTCATAAGCATCCTTTAGGTCTATTTCTACAGTAATTGTTTTTCTATCCTCAGATATATTTTTTATTTTGTATTTTCTATCTGATGGTAGTGTCTCATCAGCCTTTATATCGTCTGTGAACTTTTCTTTTCCACTAATCTCAAGTTCTAACTTTCCAAACTTAATCGACTTTTGACTAGGGTTTACCTTGTTTAAGTAGAACTTCATCTTGCCTTTCTTATTTACGATCGTGGTCGTTTGATTTTTGATATTGTCAATCCTTCCATCTCGCATTACTTCAAAAGTTGAAACTACAGCGTCTTCAGGTATTATATATCCTATTGGAGCCTTAGTTTCCACTACCTTATATTTTCCTTGTGGTAGACCCTCAAATGTGAATTTTCCATTTACGCCTGATTTTATATCTTTTTGATACTCTTGATAATTGCCTCTTTCATCTTCTTTTAGAAGCTTAAACTCAGCATCTTTTAAGAAATTCAACCTTTTTTCTATAGACTCTTGGTTATTATCTCCAATAATCTTATCTTCAACCTTAGTAAACTCTATTTTATTTTTTAGATTTACCAAGCTAAAGCTTAAATCAGCATTTTGGTTATCTTCTTTACCGTCTGCTTTATTTATTAAGTAATATGTGTATGTAGTGCTATAAGCATCTTCCTTGTATAAGTTACTTCCCTCTTCTACTCTCCAATACTTCGCGTAAGTTCTTAGAGAGTTCTTCTTACTATTTTTTCCTTTTACTTCTATAACATAAGCATCTCCAGCAGACTCTTTACCAAGAGGAATTTGAATATGGCTTCCATCTCTAACTATATTTGCATTTAAATCCGTTAACCTATTATGGTCTACCGCAAAAGACAGTGGTAATTCATAACCTAAATTAGCTTTATATGCATGTACACTATTTATTGTCGCTTTTTCATCTGACCAAAATTCTACTAATCTATCCATGCTAGATTGTTTATTTCTATTAACAAAAATTAACGCTGTAAAATCACCAGTATCTATGTTATAGTCGTCTATATGGGTTTTGATTCCCTTATCTACTTCACCGTAACTTACATTTATACCTTTTGTAATTCCTGAGATTACAGTTCCAAGTGAGCCATCGCCATTTTTCACTCCAGCACTAAATGTGACGCTATCTGTACTATTTAGAATCTGTCTTCGGTCTACAGATACCGGAACTATAATTTGCAACTCTCTTAGGTCGATGCCATCTACATAGTTAGTAAATGTGTACTCTATAGATTTTTCATCCTTACTAATCTTTGCTTTAGCAATAGTTCCCCTCTTATCTACTATATCAAATGCAGAATCTTTCGTTGTATCAGTCTTATCAAAGATAAGATTGTTAGATACTACAAAATTGAACTTATCTCCAGCTTTTACTTTGGTATCATCATTTATAGTGTAATTTAGATTAACAACTAACCTATCACCCTTGTTTGGATAAATAGTAGGATTATCACCATTAGTTGTCTTTAAGGTATTATCCTTATTTTGGTCTAGCGTAATCTTGCTACTAATGTCAGTTTTATTGTTTAAATCAGTAGGTAAACTCCAACTATCATCACTTATTACTATTAGTTGTGG
>JASBZE010000110.1 GCA_029983575.1 Peptostreptococcaceae bacterium | reverse complement strand
AAAAAACTGTATTTTTTTGTGGTAGGTGTAACATATGTCTTGACAACTAAGATTAACATATTTGTAGTGATTTTCAATGAATTGTACATTGTAAGCAATATATGGTATAATGTAGAGGTGGTGTATGCAATTTATTAACATCTTAGATTAGGAAGGTGAAGTTAATGTTTAAAGGACTATCCTTTAGTAATGCTATTAACTCATTGAGAAAATCAATGGGCAATATAGATGCCGCCATAGAATCTTATAGGAAAAAAGCGGACAAAGGCAATACTGAGGCCCAATACATACTAGGACAACTTTATGAAGATGCCGGAAATTACAAAGAGGCAGAAAGATGGTATACATTAGCATACAAAGGTAAGGTGGATAAGGCAACTTTTAGTCTAGGAAATATGTACTACAACTTGGAAAAGTATGAGTACTGTATATACTGGTACGAAAAAGCTGCAAATATGAATATAAAAGGCGCAAGGAATAATCTAGGTGTTGTATATTACATGCTTGGCGATTACGATAGGGCTGAGAAGAACTTCAGGATTTCAGTTGGAGATGAATTCATTAAGTCCCATAATAATTTGGGGTTATTGGTTCTAGAAAAAGGTAATCAAGATGAGGCCTTCGAACAATTTCGTCTAGGTTCAAACGGTGGAGATGAATTTGCAAAGTATAATATGGCCGTGCTTTCATACCAGCAGGGATTTAAGCAGGACGCATTTATAACTTACAGGGAATTGGCAAAAGGACAACATGAAAGAGCTTGTTACAACCTTGGTGTAATGCTTGAGCTTGATGAAAAAAACGATGATGCAAAAAAATACTACAAGATGGCTGCCGATGCTGGTTATGTAAAGGCACAGTACAGACTTGCTTATCTTTATGACAAGGAAGAGGCTTTAGAAGAAGCGATATTTTACTACGAAAGAGCAATAGAAAACGGTCATAAGATGTCTATGTACAGACTAGCGAATCTATATAATAGAGAAAATCATATAGATGAGGCAAAACAATATTATGAGATGGCATCAGAGGAAAATATTGCTGAGGCTATAAATAATTTGGCAGGTATTCATTTTGAACAAAGAGAGTATGAGAAGGCACTCAATTTATATAGTCAAGCCGTTTCAATGGGTTGCGAGAGTGCTATAGAAAATATAGGAGATTTATTTCTCGCTATAAAGAATACTCAAAGAGCTCTTTACTATTATCAGCAATTACCTGAAAATACATCATGTCAAAAAAAGATAGCAAAGATATATTTAGACAGCGGAGAAACTGAACAAGCTAAGTCTTGGTTAAAAAAAGCTTCGGATAAAGGGGATATTGAAGCCTCTTATGAACTTGGGAAAATTTTTGTGTCTGAGGAGAATTCAGATCTAGCAAGGAGATTTTTTAAGTTAGGAGCTATAGGCAATCATTTAAATTCAAAAATTTATTTGGGAAAGATCTGCTTTGAGGAAGAACAATATTCAGAAGCTATGAGGTATCTTGAGGAGCCCGCAAAAGAGGGAATTGTTTATGCACAAAACCTAATGGGAATACTAAATGACGTGTTTACTAGAAATTATGAAGAAGCCATAAGGTGGTTGATGTCAGCTAGAGATGCTGGATTAGTTGAATCCATGTTTAATCTCGGTCAACTATATCTTAAATTAAACGACTTAGAAACTTCTGAAAAATATTTTAAAGAAGGTATCGAAGCTGGTTCTAGAGAATGCGAATACATGTTGGCTATATTGAATTTCCAAAAAAGCATAGCGATTTTTAACAGGCTAGCTGTTACTGATTACCTAAATACTAGGAAGATACTCAGTGATCTCGTCGACTTTGACATAGCGGTTGATGAGGTTATGGTATCAGAATTTGACATAGATGAAAATGTTAGAAATAGTGAAGAACACATACCTCTATACATTTTGGAAGTAAACGAAAATATAGAGGAAACCATGGCAGGAATTGATAAATCCATGGTCATTGTTCAGGATGTTTAATCGGAGGTTATTATGAAACTTTATGGGACTCTGTTATGCCCAGACTGTCCTCCCGTCATAAGCGCATTGAAATCTGCGGGAGTTGAGTTTGAGTTTGTAAATATAATGGAAAATATCAAAGGATTAAAAGAGTTTTTACAATTAAGAGACAGTAGGTATGAGTTTAACGAAGTGAAATCAGCGGGTAATATCGGTATTCCTTGCCTGTTGGTAAATGAAAAGACGATATTATTTGGAGAAGATATAATCGATCACTTTGATATATAATATATTTAAATAAAACGAATTAAAGGCTGACAAATTGTCAGCCTTTTTTTATAAAAGTTTATTTCTTGATAAAAATACAGTTAAAACTACACAGATTATTCCTGTAACAAGCATGATTAGCCAAAATCCATTTGGATTTTTTTCAAACGGAATGCCTGGAACGTTCATTCCAATAAATCCAGAGATTATAGTAGGAATAGACATTATCAAGGTGATTACAGTAAGAAATTGCATCACGTTATTTTGGTTGTTTGATATTATCGCACTAAAGGCATCCATAATTCTACTAAGGATATCGCCGTATATCTTACACATGTCAATGGCCTGCTTGTTTTCTATTATCAGGTCATCGTATAGATCAACATCCTCGTCGTATAGAACAATAGTTTCGGTTTTTTTCATCTTATCTAGTACCGCACCTATGGATTGTAGCGAAGTAGAGAAGTAAATTATAGACTTTTCCAGCTCCAGCAACTGAAGCAGTTCTTTATTTTTCATAGATTTATATATTTCACTCTCTATGTATATCATAGTCTTATTAATCTTCCTTAGGTATAGAAGGTAGTACTGAGCGTTTTTATAAAGGATTTGAAATAAAAACCTAGATTTTTTAAATGTAAAAAAGTCCTTTATATGCCCGACTATAAAGTCGTTCATTATTTTCGTCTGGTATTTACATACCGTAAGTATAACGTCATCGTTGAAGATTATCCCGAGAGGTATTGTCGTGAAATTAGTGGAGTCTGAACTACTTTCATCGATTGGTATGTCTATTAGCACCATTGTACAGTCTTCATCGGCATCTATACGTGACATCTCCTCTTCGTCGAGAGGTGCTTCAATGGCTTCTTCCGGTATGTTCAAAAGATTAGAAAGCATACCGATTTCTTGCCTTGTAGGCTCAACTAGATTTACCCAACACCCTTTTTCGTAGCTATTTAGTTTTTCAAGCTTTAAGTTAATTGTCTTGTAATATCTGATCATGGCACACTTCCTTAAGATTTTTTATATATATTAAAAAATACACTCTCTATTAGTCTAATGTTTTTATGAGATAAAATCAAGTTTTTGAAGAAGATTTGATGAAAATTTTGTTTAAAAGGTTTCTTGATTTAAAGTGATATATAATGTATGATTAGAGTGTAGTATAAAAATTATTTTCGTAAAGGAGGTATGTTATGGAAAAAATACTGAATTTATTTCGAGAAGGAAAAACTGCTCAGGCTAGAGAGGCTATGTTGGATGCCAATACTGTCGATCTCGCAGAGTTCTTCGATGATATGGAAAATGACGTTGAATTTGTATTGTTGTTTAGAATTTTGCCAAAAGATGAGGCTGCAGAGGTATTCTCATATATGGACGTCGATAGTCAGCAGTACCTGGTAGAAAAAATGGCCGACGGTGAAGTAGCCAATATATTTTCTAGTATGTATATGGACGATACGGTGGATTTTATTGAAGAGATGCCTGCTAACGTGGTTAAGAAAGTACTTAACAATACAACAAAAGATAGAAGGCAGCTGATCAATAAGATGTTGTCATATCCGGAAGACTCAGCGGGCAGTGTAATGACGACGGAGTTTGTAGATATAAAAAAAGAGCTGACTGTGTCACAGGCTATTGCCAGAGTTAGAAGAATTGGTCACGACAAGGAGACCATAAATATACTATACGTTATAAACGATTATAGAAAATTAGAGGGAATAGTTGAAATTAGAGAGTTGCTTTTATCTGATGACGATCAAATATTAGAGGATTTGATGGATAAAAATTACATAAGTATTCAGACAACCGACGATCAAGAGGAAGTTGCAGCGCTTTTTAAAAAGTACGGATACCTATCTATGCCAGTAGTCGATAAGGAAAACAGGCTAGTAGGAATCATAACAGTTGATGACGTACTGGATATCATCGAAGAAGAAAATGAAGAGGACTTTGCTAAGATGAACGCCCTAGCTCCATCAGAGGAAGAGTACTTAGAGAGAGGGGTATTCGATCATGCAAAAAAGAGGATAGCATGGTTGTTTTTCCTTATGATATCAGCCACTTTTACAGGAATTATAATAAGAAAATACGAGGCTGTTCTTCAGTCTGTCGTTCTTTTGGCGGCATTTATACCAACGCTGATGGATACAGGCGGAAATGCTGGTTCTCAGTCTTCTACTTTGATAATTCGTGGTCTTGCCCTTGGAGAACTTAAATTAAATGATTGTCTTAGAATTTTATGGAAGGAGTTTAGAATTTCTCTTTTAGTGGGAGTGATATTGGCTGGGACAAACTTCCTGAGATTATATGTATTTGAAAAGCACGACATAAAAATCTCTATGACTGTCTGCTTAAGTATGCTTCTCACTGTTGTAATAGCTAAAGTAATTGGAGGTATGCTTCCATTAGCAGCTAAGAAATTGAGACTTGACCCGGCAATTATGGCTGGTCCATTGATTACTACAATAGTAGACGCCATAGCTTTAATGGTTTATTTCGGACTTGCCAGTATGTTGGTTTTGTAGATTTTAGTATAAGTTGCTTATAAATGTAATTATAAATTGTTTAGTAGAACAAATTGATAGATGTGGTAAAATAAGAAATTATAATTAATTAAACAAAAAAAGAATTAAGGAAGAAAAAATACATCAATATTAAAAAATGGGGGAATTTCTCCCATTTTTTTGTTATATTAATATTTTACATCCATTTGTAGTGTGATATAACATATGTTACAGAAAAGCATAAAAAAAGAGGAACTCT
>JASBZE010000109.1 GCA_029983575.1 Peptostreptococcaceae bacterium | reverse complement strand
TAAAAGAAGATAAAAGAAAATAAAAGAAGATAAAAGAAGATAAAAGAAGGTAAAAGTAGGTCAAAGAAATTTTGGACTAACAAAGATAATGATAAATAAAGATTTATGGGATTACGAAATGAAGCTCAGAAATAAAGCTTAGAAATGAAGTTCAGAAATAAAGCTCAGAAATGAAGCACAGAAATGAAGCTTAGAAATGAAGCTCAGAAATAAAGCTCATAAGAATAAATGATCGATAGGAGATTTAGATGAAGGTATTTTTGGTAGGAATTACGGGTGCTATGGGAAGGACTATCTCAAATCTCGGCGGTGACTTCGAGATTGTTGGAGGATTTTCAGATGCCAAAGACCCACAGAGAAATATATACGACGATTATGACGAGGTCGATGTAGATTTTGACGTCATTATCGACTTTTCAAACAAGGACGTGGTTGGGAGGACTATTGATTTTGCGGTAGAGAAAAACAAGCCTTTGGTTGAGGCTACTACAGGGCTTGAAAGTCAGACTCTAGATAAACTAAAAGAGGCTTCAAAGTCGATACCGATTGTCTATACTAAAAATTATTCTGTCGGGATAAATGTTATGTACACAATAGTTACTGAACTTACAAAGCTTTTGGATGGGTTTGATATTGAGATTATCGAGGCTCATCACAATAAGAAAAAGGACGCTCCAAGTGGAACAGCTCTTATGCTTTTAGATGCGGTAAAGAAGGTCAGAGATGTGAGGGAAGTTTACGATCGTTCTGACGTTCACGAGGCTAGAGATTCTAATGAGGTAGGGATATCAAGTATCAGGGCTGGCTCAATAGCTGGGGATCACACGGTTTTGTTTGGTTCAGACGGAGAGGTTTTGGAGATTACTCACAGGGCCGGGTCAAAAAATGTATTTGCGAGTGGTGCTGTAAAGGCGGCGAGGTTTTTGATAGGAAAAGAGCCTGGCATGTATGATTTTAAAGATATTATCAGTAAAGGTTAACAAATATTGGATTAAATCAGAAATAGAGTTTATATAGGAAGATATTAATAGAAAGTTAGCAAATAGAAAGAGGTATATATGAATTTAGGAATTGTTGGTTACGGAAATTTAGGGAAATCACTAAGGGGACTTATAGAAAGAGATCCTAGATTAAATTTAGTAAAGGTGTTTACTAGGAGGGATCCGAGTTCTTTTAACGATGAAATAATGGAATCACTAGACAAGATTTTAGACTATAAAGAAGAGATCGACGTGCTTCTGCTTGCGATTGGTTCGGCTACAGATGTACCTCAAATGGCGCCTGAACTTATAAAGAACTTTAACACTGTTGACGCATATGACAACCACGCCCACATTCCGGAGTATTTCGACCAGATGGAAAAAATAGCCGCAGAAAACTCAAAGGTTGCCTTTATATCAACGGGTTGGGATCCAGGACTATTTTCTCTAAACAGGTTAATCGGGGAGTCGATTCTGGTAAATGGACACACAAATACTTTTTGGGGGAAAGGTGTAAGCCAGGGCCATTCAGATGCACTAAGGAGAATTGACGGCGTTTTAAAGGCAGTTCAGTATACCATTCCAAAAGAAGAAATCGTAGAAAATATTAAAGATGCAAAACAGGATTACAAATCATATGAATCACACGACAGACTTTGTTATGTAGTTTGTGATTCAGAGGACGAAAAGAGAATTTACGATGAAATAGTAGATATGGAAGACTATTTCAAGCCTTATAACACAGAAGTCGTATTTATAACTGAGGAAGAGTTTGACAGAGATCACAACTCAATGCCTCATGGAGGTCATGTTATCAGGGTAGGAGAAACACTTGACGACAACCTTGCCATGTATAAGTTTACCCTTGAACTAGATTCAAATCCTGATTTTACAGCCTCAGTAATGATAGCTTGTACTTTTGCAGTCAATAAATACGTACAAAACGGGGATTTCGGTGCACACACTGTACTAGACACCCCACCTTATTACTACTCAGGAGCTGAGAAGAAGGAAATAATAGCTAAGTATTTGTAGTCGGATTAAATTAGCGTAGATAAAAGCGTTGAAGAGAAAGTTAAGTTCGTAGATGAAGTAATTTTCCCTCGGCGCTTTTTTGCGTCAGGGGAATAGGCATATAAATTGCTAGTGAAGATTGGGGTAATGTGTTATAATTAATTATATTAATTGTTTTTTATGTGGGTAACTAGTTTAATCATGATAGAAATTTGTTGGTGGGAGGGAAACGGCAAATACAATGTGCTCGCTCACTATTTTGTGTAACGTTCCGCTCCCACACAGTATTTGCCGTTTTTTACGCGGATAACAAAATCAATGATGATTAGAACATGTTACTACATAAAAAAGCTTAATGGAATGGAGGAGTGCTCACTCACTATTTTGTGTAACGCTTTGCTCCCACACAGTATTTGCCGTTTTTTACGGAGATAACAAAATCAATGATGATTAGATCATGTTACTACATAAAAAAGCTTAATGGTATGGAGGTGTGCTCGTTCACTATTTTGTGTAACGTTACGTTCCGACATAGCATTAACCGCAATTGAGTGAGTAAACGAATTGTACAGGATTACTCTAAGTTACTACTTAAAAAAGCTTAATGGTATGGAGGAGTGCTCACTCACTATTTTGTGTAACGCTTTGCTCCCACACAGTATTTGCCGTTTTTTACGCAGATAACAAAATCAATGATGATTAATTCATGTTACTACATAAAAAAGCTTAATGGTATGGAGGAGTGTTCGCTCACTATTTTGTGTAGTTTTACGTTTCTACATAGCATTAACCGTAATTGAGTGAGTAAACGAATTGTACATGATTTCTCCAAGTTACTACATAAAAAAGCTAAATGGTATGGAGGAGATGTGCTCGCTCACTATTTTGTGTAACGTTCCGCTCGCACATACATTAAGCACTACATACAAGATATCACCACTAACCCCGTAAAATTTTATCAGCTAGCTTTAATGCATGTGATTTAATTAGATAACATAAATTAAATAGTTGATTTATGCTATCGCAATAAATTGGTTAGTGTAATGCCTAAACTCATTAACTAACATGCAAAGTTATGTGCCTACAATGAATTAATGTTTTTTCGTAGGTTATTAAATACAGCAAAGTGTTGTTGTGCTACCGAACTAAATGGTTAATGCTATGTGCGTAAGCGTAACACAGCTTGCCTGCAAGTGAGCGTCACACATACATTAAGCATTACATAAAAGATATCACCACTAGCCACGTAAAATTTTATCAGCTAGCTTTATTGAATGTGATTTAATTAGATAAGGTAAATTAAATAATTGATTTATGCTATCGCAATAAATTGGTTAGTGTAATGACTAAACTGAGTAACTGTCATGCAAAGTTATGCTCCAACAATGAATTGATTGTTTTTATAGATGATGAATTATAGCTGTGGATGGTTATGCTATCGCATTAAAAATGGTTAATGTATGTGCGTAAGCGTAACACAGCTCGCCTGCAAGTGAGCGTCGTACATACATTAACCATTATGTATAAGATATAAAAACTATCATAAAAATAATAAACATCTATAAAAACTATCTAATAATTTGTCGTGAGCGTAAATCAGCTCGACAGTAAATTAGTGTAAGAAATATATTAAACAAATGAAAGCAATCATAAAACTATAATTAATATTACGTTATTAAAAACAACAGAAAAGCGAGGTGAGAAAATGAACATAAACTTATCCAATACACTACAGTTAACTCAACAACAAAAGTTAGTATTGACAACTCAATTAAAGCAAAGTCTTCAAATTTTAAATATGAGCAGGATGGAGATTGAGGAGGAAATTTTAAAAGAATCCGAGCAAAATCCGCTCTTAGACGTTGAGAGAAACGAGGAGGAAATCGACTGGGAAAAGTATATCAAGAATATGGAAAAATCTACTCCCATTGATAGAAATGAGATTGCATATAACGATGGGACTCAGCCGGATTTTGAAAATATGGTAAGTTCTAATCCAAGTTTTTACGATTATTTAAGGGAGCAGGTAGATTTTTTAAAGGTCGACGATAGGGATAGGGAGATTTTGTATTATATTGTGGATTCGATTGACAAGGACGGCTATCTCAGGGAAACCAATAGACAGATGGCAAGGGAGCTCGGTCTTAAGGTAGGGGAGTTCGAAAAATATTTGGATTTGGTCCACGATTTTGAGCCTTATGGTGTCGGTGCCAGGGATGTGACGGAGTGTTTGTTAATTCAAATTAGGCATCTTGGCATTAAAAATAAGCTTATCTACAAGGTTGTCAAGGAAGATTTAGATCTTTTGGCAAAAAATAAGTTAAAAGATATCGCTAAGAAGAGAAAGATTTCTATAGATAAGGTCGTCGGTATAGCGAAGTTTATAAAAACTCTAAATCCTAGGCCTGGAAGTTTGTACTATGATGACGAGAGCGTTTATGTTGAACCGGATGTAATCGTGGAGAAGGTCGGAGATGAATACATAGTTGAACTAAATGAGAAGGATAGGTTTAGGCTCGGCGTTAATAGTTATTATAAAAATATTCTACTAAATACAGACGATAAGGAAGCAAAGAAGTACATCAGGGAGAGGTTAAATGCAGCTACTAATTTGATTAAGAATATAGAGAGTAGAAAAGATACTATTTTAAAGATTTCAAGGGCAATTGTCAGTGAGCAGAAGGAGTTTTTCGATAAGGGCGTCAAGTTTTTAAAGCCTTTGACTATGAGAGAGATTGCTGATGAGGTGGATTTTCACGAGTCGACTATTAGCCGTGGGGTAAATGGTAAGTATATGCTAACTCCAAGTGGTATGTTTGAGCTTAGGTATTTTTTCTCGGCGGCAATTGAAACTGATGACAATAACAATGCTTCAAGTAAGAGTATTATGAGTATGATCAGAGATATTATCAAGGGTGAGGATAGGAAAAAACCTCTAAGTGATTCGAAAATTACCAAGATGCTAAATGATGAGGGGATTAATGTTGCTAGGCGTACTGTTGCAAAATACAGGGAGGAG
>JASBZE010000108.1 GCA_029983575.1 Peptostreptococcaceae bacterium | reverse complement strand
TATATAAATTCTAAGAAACCTACTCTACCTATGCTAAAACTACATAATATTTTGTTTTTCATCTGTCTTTCGATTCCATATTTCATCAGCAGTTACCTTCCAATTGTCTGCGGCATTGTGACACTTAGCGCAAAGTTTTCTTACATCTTCTGGATGCTCTAAATCTGTTGAATGAGCTCCAGAAGCTTCTACCATTTCAGCCAACCTGTTCTTGTTATCCAATAGTGGACAAGGTCTTAACATATTGTCGCTAAATGGTTGACCCTTTCTGTACTCTTGGAATAGAGGCCCTTGTAAAGCTTCTATTAATGTTTTTTCATGTATATTAGAATCTGAGTAGTGAATAAAAGCACAAGGTTCTATATCACCATTTGCGTTGATGTGTAAATATCTTCTTCCACCAGCTATACAGCCGTCTATATATTCTCCATCATTCCAAAAATCTAGTGCAAATATAGGTTTAGTTCTCCTAAATTCCCTTACCTTATTGTACATATACTCTCTCTGATCAGCAGTTACCATTAGATCTGTGTCGGAATTAACCCCTACAGGCATATATGTAAATAGCCATACAAACTTAGCTCCCATGTCTATCATCCAGTCAAAATACTCATCACTACCTATAACGTCATAATTTTTTGATGTATAGCAGCATGACATTCCAAAGGCCAATTTATTTTCTTTCATTAGCTTAATACCATTTTGAAGTCTAGCAAAAGTTCCTTTACCCCTTCTCATGTCAGTCGCCTCATCAAAACCTTCGACACTAACAGCAGGAATAAAATTTTTAACTCTAAGCATATTCTCGACAAAATCCTCATCAATCATGGTTCCATTTGTAAAAGCTAAGAAAGTACAATCGTGATGCTTTTCACATAATTTGAAAATATCATCCTTTCTAACTGTAGGCTCTCCTCCGCTAAACAAGTAAGTAAATATACCTAATTCTTTTCCTTGCTCAACAATATCATCCAGTGTTTCATAAGACATATTTAGTTTATTTCCGTATTCTGCAGCCCAGCAACCAATGCAATGTAGGTTACAAGCTGAAGTTGGGTCCATAAGGATAGCCCAAGGGACATTACAGTTATATTTTTCCATGGCTTTTGTCCTTCTTCTGTCAGAAATCATATTTCCATTTACTACGAAATTTTCAAAAAGAAGAACTCTCTGCTCATCGTCTATATCCGTCCAGAAAGACTTGACGAAATCATACCAGTTTCCCTGCTCTTCCATAGCTTTTTGGATAGCACCTATTTTACCGTCAAGCACTTTTTCTCTATCCCATATTTGTGCAAGTTTCATTAGCTTGGGAATATTTTTTTCTGGATCCTTATCCAGATAGCCAATCAAAGGTTTGGCCGCTTGAATGTAAGTTTTTTCTTTCAAACTAAAACCCATAATCACCTCTCCCTTCTAACATTCCAATAAGGAGTGGACCAGGTTTACTCAAAAAACCTGGTCCTGAAAAAAACAATGAATATAACAAATCAACTATGCTAAATAGTTAATATATAAATCTATTTTCTTTAATACCCCTATTGTTAATTTGTAAACGCTAATTTTAAATATATTTTGTGCATAATTTAAAATTCGTCGTTTCTCGCTGATAAAAACGCCTTTTCGTTTAACTCTAAAAATTTTTCAGGAACATTTGACTTAATAGCTTCCATCCAAGCTTCCTCAGGTATCTCCTGCATATACCTTGAAGCGACACCAAGCATAAATATATTCGCAGCCTTAGCATTTCCAACTTCTTCTGCTTTTTGAGTGGCATTGAACATAATTACTTCTTTGGTATATTTTTTAAGCTCATCCATTATATCCTCAGCATATTCTTCTTTTTCTTGTTGAACTAATGTAGGCGCCATTTCATACTCATTGACAACGACAGCTGAATTATCTTCTTTTAGCCATTGTCTAAATCTTCTAGCTTCAAGTTTTTCAAAAGCTATCAAAAGATCTGCTTCTCCAGGATTGATATTAGGTGAGTGAACTTTCTTTCCAAGTTTAACACTTCCCCATACCTTTCCTCCTCTTTGAGAAAGGCCTATAACGTCATTTGTCTTAACATCTATTCCCGCATTGTTTGCAGCATCTGCAATTATCTTAGTAGCCAAAACCAAACCTTGACCACCGACTCCAGCTAGTATAATATTATTCGCTTCCATTATTTAGCCTCCTTCTTTTCAACGCTCTTTATATTTTTAATAGCGCCAACAGGGCAAACTTGAGCACAAATTGAACATCCAACACATTGTTTTGGATCTATTGATGATTTCTTCTTATCAATTCCATCATACTCTCTCATTCTTAGAGGAGGACAGTTTGTTTTAATACATGTCCTACATCCTATGCAAACCTCTGGGTCTACAAAGAAGTGAGGATTTTTAACTTTATACCTTAAGGCACAAGGTCTTGATGTTATGATTACAGAAATACCTTCTCTATTTATAGCATCGTTGATCTTCTTTTTAGCATCTTTGTAGTTAAACTGATCTATTCTTTCAATGTCAGTTATTCCCATATCCTTTAGGATATCCTCTATTGAAATATCCTGACCCATATGATCTCTTTCATATGAAGCAGCAGTAGGTTGTCCACCAGTCATAGCAGTAGTTCCATTATCAAGAACAATCATAGTTATTTTTTCATTTCCCTTTAATTGATACCTGATATTTGCAAATCCTGGTAATCCACTGTGGAAGAATGTACCATCACCGATAACTCCCACTAATGGTCTGTCATCTTCATGTTTATCAAGTGCTATTCTCAATCCCTTTATAATTCCTAAAGAAGCACCCATTGAAATGTTTATATTCAATACTTCAAATGGGAAAAGCAGACCCATAGTATAACATCCTATATCTCCGACTACATTTACTTTTGCCTTCTTAAGAATATCAAATACAGGTCTATGTGGACATCCTGCACAGAATAGAGGACCTCTAGCTGTAGTGTCATCTTTGAAAGCATCCTTTATCTTTCTTTCTCCAAGTACACCTAACTTTACAAGACCTTCTTCAATATTTTCAGCCATCAATTCGTTAGTGAAAGAGAAAGCTTCTTTTCCAACACAGTCTATTCCATTTATCTTAAGTTCATTTTCGATAAAAGGCATCATTTCCTCTATTACAACAACTCTTTTAAACTTCTTTTTCAAAGTTTTTATTTTCTCAATTGGTAAAGGATATACCATACCCAACTTTAGTACACTCACCTCTGGAGCAGCTTCTTTAAAGTTATTATATGCTATACCAGATGTAATAACTAAATCGTCTCCTCCAAAGTCCTCAAATTTATTAATTTCAGCATCATTTGCCCATTTTTCTAAGTTTTCTATTCTTTCTTTCATAGAATATTGATGTGCAAAGGTATGAGGAGGAAGCATACAGTATTTTGTAGGATCTGGCTTAAATACCTCTCCCATGTGTTCTTCTCTCTCATTAAGTTCTACAAGAGACCTTGAGTGACATAGTCTACTAGTAATTCTAAGCATCATAGGTACGTGATATTTCTCACTTAGGTCAAGACAAATTTTGACAAAGTCCTTACTTTCCTGTGAATCACAAGGATCTAATATACCCATATTTGCAAATTTACCTAAAATCCTGTTATCTTGCTCATTTTGAGAACTTGACATACCAGGGTCATCCCCTGTAACTAATACAAAACCACTGTCGATAGGAGTTTGTGTGAAACTCATAAGTGGGTCCATACAAATGTTTACACCAACGTGCTTCATTGCACATAATGTTCTTACTCCTCCGTAAGTTGAACCTATGGCCATTTCAAGGGCAACTTTTTCATTCGTTGCAAATTCGGAATATACCTCTTCGTACTGTCTCATACTGTCGATAATTTCAACAGTAGGAGATCCAGGGTAGGCTGTAGCAACACAGCCGCCAGCTTCATAAAAACCTCTAGCGATTGCCTGATTTCCTGAAAGTACTTCTTTTTTGATTGTCAAATTGATCACTCCTTTACGAAAATCTTATTCCCTTTCATATACTAGTATACCCTCTTTCCGTACTAATTACTATCCTTTTTTATCAAGTGAAAAAAAATTATTTTAAAATTTTAGTAAATTCTATAGATATAATTACGGTTTAATGATAAAATTAACTTAAATACAATAATAAGATTTAGGAGGACTCTATTATGGATAATAACAATTACAAAGAGATACTTAAGTATGCTATGAACATGGAATTAAAAGCAAAAGAATTCTACACTTTCTATAAGGATAAAGTTGTAAACGATTCTGTAAAAAAACTTTTTGCTGAACTAGCTGAAATGGAAGACGATCACTACAACATTCTAAAGACACAATTAGATAGTGTAGAAAAAGATGGAAAATTTGCAGAGGTAGACATCGAATTAGATGGTGGCGAAGACATAATAGAAGAAGCTGGAAAAGATCTTGATAATGTAAATCTTGAATATGATCTTGCTGACTTTCCAATCCTTAGAATGGCTTATGCAATGGAAGCAGACTTTGCACAATTTTACCAAACTGCATCTGAAAAAGCTGAGGATCCAAATGCTAAAAAACTTCTAAAGGTATTAACTAAATGGGAAATAAACCACAGAGATTCATTTGAACAACAATTAAAAATGGCTCAAAGAGAAACATGGTTTGAAAACTCTTTCTCACCTTTCTAAATTAATGACATATATTAAGTGTAAAACTATACGCTCATTTATCATATGTTAAATGATATGTATGGTTATCTATAATTTTCCCATGTAAACCGCAAGACATGTGATTATTTCAAGTCTTGCGGTTTCTTATTATTTTTTTATTATTACTTAATTCATACCTTTTCTAATTTAAAATAATAAAATTTATATTTACATGCAATAACCTTTTTATATAAATTAAAATTTAATTTTTACACGTAATAATCTTAGTCCTTCATTGATTATAAAATCAAAAATTCTCATGACTATTAAAAATGAATAAAGATAAACAAAAAACCCCAGGTACGCCCTGAGGTCAGTTAAGTGGCTGCGACCTACTC
>JASBZE010000107.1 GCA_029983575.1 Peptostreptococcaceae bacterium | reverse complement strand
CAGAAAATTGTTCTTTGACAATTGAATGAGCGGTCTGTAAGGATATGTATCTATAGGGAAGTAGGCGATGACATTCTAAACTTTAGAAAAGAGCCTGCCAAGTAGAATAAAACGTCGCTGTGAGATTCGGGGACAGGAACTATATCAGATGTAACCGGCATATAATTTAAATAAAGGGAAAATTATTTCAGTTAAAAAATGTTAGTTAGGTTATGTATGAGTGCATATATACTGCGTAAAAAATATAAAAATATGACTAAGAAAAGTATTAAATTTATATTAAATATCTTGACTTTGACAAGTAAAACAAGAAAAAAACCCCTACAACATAGCAATTAAGCTAAGTTCAGGGGCTTTAATTTATACATTAAGTATACCTATACCTTTTTAACTGCAGAAATAATTCCATTAATATCAGACTTAGTTCTAAACTTTTTAGAAAAATCAACACCAACAATCTCCCCAAGCCTCAAAATATCATCACTAATACGATTTAGACAATAAACATTCATATCAATATGAGTAGCAGAAATATCATTCATAGCCTTAATAATCCTTCTAATACTCATATCACCACCAAGCCTAAACTCCATAACCCTTAGAAGAAAAAGAGTAGTAAAACAAATAAGAAAATGCGCCTCAATCCTATCCCTTCTACTAAGATTAACAGGTCTAGTCTCAATCTCAGTCTTAGAAATCTTAAAAGACTCCTCAATCTTCCATAAACCCTTGTAAACATCAACAATCTCACTATCAGACATATCAAGCTCACTAGTACAAATCAAATAATAACCATCAAACCTTTCCTCCTCAAAAATCCTATCATAATCAAGAGAACAAACACGCTTAGTATCATAAATCTCACCACTATCCTTATCCACATACTCACTCTTAATATACTTGTAGCTAGAATTAGGAGGAATAACAACACCACGATTCATCTGTTTAACAGCCTTATCACAAGCAGCCTGTCTATCACTCTTAGCCTTAATATCATACCTTTTAGAATAAAAAGCAACCTGCTTTTGATCAATCAAAACCTTCCTTTTCTTACCATTAGCATCAGTAATACGAATCTCAGTAGGAACAATCCTAGACTTAATCTTAAAATCCTCACCAATAAAAGAATAGCCAACATCAGAAGTAACAAAATCCTTAATCTCCTTAGAAGCACCACGAACACTCTGAGAAAAAATATAACCATTACCCTTTACGATATTGTAAGCAATATTATCCCCACAATTCATTCCCTTATCAGCAACAACCACAACCCTACCCAAATTAAAATCATCCTTACAAGAATCAAGAACAGGAAGAAGAGTAACAGAATCATTCATATTACCCTTAAAAAGCTCATAAGAAATAGGAATACCATTAGAATCCATAAGAAGACCCATCTGAACAATAGGATTAGGTCTATGCTCCTTAGAAATACCTTTTCTTCTAAACTCATCCTCATAAGGAATCTCAAAATAATAATTAGTAACATCATAAAAAACATTAGAAAGATCCCTTTTACCAAAAATAACATTCATCATCTCATGAAGATGCAAAATAAAATCACCTTTGTAACCATTAAAAACAGAAAGAGCCCTGTAAATATCATGAAGTTCAAAATCAAAATCAAACAAAAACTCGTCCTTAATAGAATTAGAAAATCTCTTAGAACCAGGACAAAGAGCCCTTAAAAAAACTAAAAACTGAAAAACCTGATTAAGATTAAACTCCTTCTTAGAAGTTCTTTGCCTATTATTCCAAAAATAATCAATCCTAAAAAGATGAAAAAACTTAGAAAGACAAACAAAACCAAGATTTTTAACAGAAGGATCAGAAGAAACAGACGCATTAACATCAAGAGAAAGAGAAATAGGTGCATTACTAGAACGTTCCTGCTCAGTCATACGCTTAGCCATCTCTTCGAAAAAAGAAATAGGATCATCATAAACAAGCTCAAGCTCATCAAGATAACCAAGATTCTTAACAGACTTAGTCCTAACACGCTTAGTAATAGGATCACGATAACTTTTAAAAATAGCAAGATGAATTCTACCATTTTTTATTTTATCCTTTTTAAGATACATAAAAAACCTCCGAACAATAAAATTCTAAAAACATTATAACACGATATACAAAGATACACAATATAAAGTATTAAATTTGACAAAAAAATTTCGCTGCAGATTAGCAACGAACATGGTTTTAAAAATTGATATTTATTATTTGGTTGTCAAAGTCGGGAGTGCATATATACTGCGCAAAAAATATAAAAATATGACTAAGAAAAGTATTAAATTTATATTAAATATATGTTAAAATCAATGTAATAGATACAGTTAAAAAGTATCTTATATTCTTACAATCTATTAAATAATAAAATAAGGAGGAATTATGAAAAGAATAGTATCGCTAATATTATCATTGTTGGTAACTTTAAGCACGATATCGCCAACAATAGCACAGGCAATAGGAGAGGCAAATAAAGTAAGTACTACTATTAAAGCTAAGGTCAAGGTTAACGATGATAAACTCAAAGGTAAAAAATTCAAATTTGCGCTCTATGGAGAAAATATAACAGATTATCCAATACAAGTAGTAGAGAGCGATATTAATGGGGATATTACTTTTAATCCAGTGCAATTTACAAGTCCAGGGGAATATAAATTCAAAATTGTTCAACAAGAATTACAGGGCGAAAATAGTAATTTAATTTACGACAAAAAAGAAAAAGAGATTACTGTAAGATTGACACAAGGAGACTTTAAAGTCATACAAGAAAATAAAAAGTACTATGGTACAGCCCCTCCGGGAGAACATATTATAATGGGAGAAAATGTTGGAGGAAATGATTTTCAAGTGTTTTGTATAGATAATACAAAGTCACTTCCACCACAAACAGCAACTTCAAAAGAATATACAGCAATCACGGATCCTGACCATAATACTCTAAAAGGTATGGTAACACATAATCTTTGGGGAGCAGAACTTTCAACGGTATTGAAAAAAATATTTTTCTTTTTTCAAGCACATCCAAATAGATTTGATGTTAAGACACAACATAATATTGTTTGGGCTGCAACAGGTGCATATGGAGATACACAAGATAGTATGGCACAATATGGAGATTATATGGCAGAAATCAATAGAGTAACTCTTCCAGATGAATATCATTTGGTAGTGTTTCATCCAGTAGAAGCTCTTATTCCAGCAAATCCAGATGAGCCTGGTTCACAAGATTTATATTATCAAGATCTTGCGATGGGATATGGAGCAACAATAGAAAACACAACAATACCTGATAAACCAACAGCAGAAATACCAATTTTTGTAAATTCAATAAAATCTGATCCAGTTGTTCCAACTCCTAATCCAGATAAAAATAACAAAATATTTATAAGTTTTTCCAAACTAAAAGAAGATGGAAATAATTTAAAAGGAGCAAATTTAGCTATCAAAGATTCAAAAAATACTGAAGTCGTAAATTGGACAAGTAGTAATGGGAATAAAATATTAGAACTTGAATCGGGAGAATATACATTATATGAAAAAAGTGCACCGCAAAATTATGTTATTGCAAAACCTATAAATTTTAGAGTTAGTAATATTGGAAAAGTAGAAGTTAAAGGGGATAATGGAGAGTATAACACTCTTTTAAAAGATGATTTTATTTCCTATGAATCATACACTAAGAAAAGCGAATATGGTGAAGAAATTGACGGGCATTATGTAGATAATATATATGTAAAGCCAATAGGTGGAGATAATAGTCAGGAAATGGTTGGGTATTGTTTTAATTCAGATAAAAGACCTCCAGAAGAATCACCGGACAATCTAAGAGAAGGAAAATACGAAAAATTAGAAGAAAAAGACTTCAAAGCCTTGGTTGGAGCAAAGTCAAAAGTACCAACAAATGAGGCATTGGTTGCTTTAGTAAAAGAAGCAGTTTGGAAGGGGTATCCAAATAATAAAACAAATCTTCAGGGCAATATTTCAAATGAAAGATTTAGAGCATTAACTCAAGCTGCTATTTGGTTATTCACAGATGACAAAAAATTAGATGAGATACCTTATTTCAGAGATGATTATTCGCCAGAAGAAAAAGCAGTGTATGATAAATTAATAAACCAAGACACAGCTGTACCAGGGGATTTTAAATTAAATATTTATAAATCAAGTAACCCGAACTATCAAAACGTATTGAGTTCAAGATACACAAATGGAGAAACTTTAATACCTGATATAAAAATGGTTGACAAGAAGTTAACTACACCAGTTCATAATGATGTAGAGCTATTAATTAAAAAAGTTTCTAAATCTACAGGTAATCAATTAAATGGAGCAAAACTTGCTTTGTTTAAAGGCGAGGGTATTTTAGGTGAGAAAGTAAAAGATATAAACACAACAGACACTGCCGAAAAAATAAAATTAGAAAATGGAGTTTATACTTTATCAGAAATCGTAGCACCAGAAGGATACAAAAAAGCTGAAGATATAATCTTTAAAGCGGAAAAAGGTAAATTATATTTAAAAGAAGGAAAAATCTTCAAAGAATATGAAAACTATGAAGAAGTAGATTCGAATAACTATGAAGCTTTTTCTGATAGAAACGACGATAGCTTCCAGTGGCAATTTGCTCCGTATGGCAAGCACTATTATTTGAAAGAAAATGGTGGTAAAGGTCAAGCTTTATATTGCTTCAATATAGATAGACATGAACCTGCTGAAAGTTACGATGATGGACAAACAATAGAATATAATCCGTTTGATGGGGGAGAAGTAAAATACACAAAAATATTAAATCTTGAGGGATTAATAGATAATTCTGAAAAACCAAGGATAAAAAATCCTCAACAATTCCATGAAAGCATAAGAAAAGTAATTTATGCAGGGTATCCTAACAATAATATTGGGATGGGTAATGGTTTATCAAATACTACTTTTAAAGCTATAACTCAACTTGCGATATATTACTTTACAGATAGTATAGACATCAATACTGTGGAACATGGATTTGAAGGAATAAGATTACCAGAAAATAAAGCAGTTATGCAAGCATATAAAAATTTAGTTTCATATGCAGAAAACCAAGAAATAAAAGTCCCAGCTGATTTTAAATTAAACATATACAAAAGCAATAATGGAAAGTATCAGAATTTAATAGGTACAAAATATAATCCAGAAGGACTACTATATACAATTACTATGATAGATGAAGATGCCTCCAACAAAAAAAGAAGTAACATTTAGCAAGACGGAAGTAAATGGAACAAAAGAGC
>JASBZE010000106.1 GCA_029983575.1 Peptostreptococcaceae bacterium | reverse complement strand
TGCGTCTTTTGTCAAGGAAGAGACTTCTAATTTTGGAAATACAATTGCCGTAAGCAATACGATAAAATATGATTTGATTGGAAAGTTAGTTGATGATACCGGTCTTACTAGAAAGGCTATTATACAGATTTTGAAGGGTATCGAACCTCATGTTTTTGAGCAATTCAAGAATAATCCCGAGGAGTTTATTATAAAGGCGGCTTCACTTATCAATGACGAAAAAGCTACTGCTATTATTCAGCATATAACTTATGATGTTATGGACGAAAAATATGGTACTGATGTATTTACAGATCCTACTATCAAGGGTCAATTAGGAATAAACGCGATGAAGGCAAATAGGCATTTGTATGATCATATTGTTTATGATTCAACAAATGAAAGGGAATTTGCAACTGAGCTTGACACTAATTCAAATGTAGCTGTATATGTAAAGCTTCCAAATGGATTTTATATTTCTACTCCTGTGGGACACTATAATCCAGACTGGGCGATTGCATTTTATGAAGGGACAGTTAAACATATATATTTTGTAGCTGAGACTAAAGGATCGATGAACTCAATGCAGCTTAGGTTGATTGAAGAGTCAAAGATACACTGTGCTAGGGAGCATTTCAAGGCTATTAGTAATGATGAAGTGGTTTATGAGGTTGTAGATAGCTACAAATCTCTGCTTGATCTCGTCACAAAATAGATGCGGTATGTTTAGTAGTAAGAATTTTAGCCATGTCAAGTAGTAAGAATTTTAGTTATTACAAGTAGCTAGATTTTTAGTTATGTCAAAGTGAGTTTATGAGCTTGAGATGAAAAAGTAGTTATATTTATTTACATAACCTGAATATTGTTTTATGTCAAATAGTGTGGGTTGTCCCCCAAAAAGGGATCACCCACACTATTTTTATACACAAAATATTTCGTGGACTCACATATTCCGTATCATCCAATCAAAATTCTGCATCCACTAACCCATATTCCGCATCCACATAGCTGTCTGCGAAGATTCAGATTTCAAAAACTCACTAGGAGTTCCAAAAAAAACTATACTTCCTCCATCATCGCCTGCTCCGGGACCCATGTCAATATTATAATCAGCTTGCGAAATCAACTCCAAATTATGGTCCACAGCAATTACCGTAAATCCATCAGAAGTCAGTTTTCTAATAAAATCAATTAACTGCTTCACGTCTTGTTGATGAAGTCCGTTTGTTATTTCATCAAGAATTAAAATGCTATCTTTTTCCTTGTAGTGATTTTTTAGAAATCTTACCAGCTTTATTCTGTTTAGCTCTCCTCCAGAAAGTGTATCAAGAGTTTGACCAAGTTTCAAATACGAAAGTCCGACATTTTGAATAAGTGAAATTGTATCGTATACATCAGGTTGATCGTGGAATATTTCCTTGATTTTTACGATGTTTAAATTTAGTACGTCATAAATAGTATATTTTTTACCATTGTGTTTAATACTGTGTGATAGAGCGATATCGTTAAACTTTTTTCCTCCGCATTTTTCGCATAGGGTTTCGACATCTTCCATAAACGCCATGTCAACGCGAATATATCCACGCCCCTTGCACTCAGTACAACCTCCCTTGCCAGCAGAACTAAAATAGCTTTTATCTAAGCCTGATATTTTTGAAAATATTCCTCTAATTGAGTCTTGTAAGTCTAGAGCAGTGATTAGGGAGGAGCGACTAGTTGCCATTATTGGAAGCTGGTCAATCATTGTCACGTTTGAGTTTTCTTTTTTTAGGGCGTAAGCTAAAGAAGTTTTTCCAGAACCTGCTACTCCCGAAATCATAGTTAGAGACTTAGTAGGAAAGCTCACTGATACGTTTTTTAGATTGTGGAGATTTGCATTTTTGACTCCTAGGGAAAAATCTTTATTAATGTGAATACGAGATTTATTTGGATTGAGTTTAGATATAAAAGCTTTGCCAGTAGGTGTATCTTCAAGCTGTAGTTTTATAGGAGTGCCTGTAAACAGCAATTCTCCGCCATTTTCCCCAGCGCCGGGTCCAAGTTCAATAATGTGGTCACACTCTTTTAGCACTTGAGGATTGTGTTCGACGATTATTACCGTATTATTTGAGTCTCGCAATTTTTTTAATGATTTTAACAAGCGGTCGATGTCAGATGGATGGAGTCCGCTTGAGGGTTCATCCAAGATAAATGTTGCATCGGTTATTGGAACGCCGAGTAGTCCTACAATTCTAAGTCTTTGGGATTCGCCTCCTGATAATGAATCGGTCAGACGATCGAGCGTTAGGTAACCTAGGCCTATTTCGCATAGATGTCTAGATATTTTTAATATGTTTTGCTTAGGTCCTTCCACCACGCTATTTTGTATTTCCCTTATATATTTTATGAAATTATAAATATTTAGGTGGGATGCTTCAGCTATATTCAATCCGTTGAGCTTGCTTATCATGGCTCCGTAGTTTATTTTATCTCCGTTACAATCAGGGCAAATTACCTTTCTAACTATTCTATCCAAAGCTTTTGTTTCCTCTTTTGTCATTTTTGCGCCGGCTTTTTCTAAGTATGATGATTTAAGTCTAGGAATAATGCCGTCAAATTTTCCGTGCTTGGGATATCCCGGTAGAGGATTTTCAAGAGGAACATCTTTTCCATACAGTAGAAGACTTGTTTGTTCGGTGCTTAGATTTTTCCAGGGGGTGTTAGGATTTGCTATACCAGAGCATACGAGCCTCTTCCATCTATATGTTCCAGGTCTAAAGGTTGGAAATTTGACCACGCCTTGATTTAGGCTCTTCTCGACATCGATTAATTCTGAGAAGTCTATATCATCAACATAACCTAAGCCTGAACACGTTTTACACATCCCCCTCGGATCATTGGGAGAGTAATGAGGGGAAAATCCTGCTGATGGAGTGGCAGCACGTGAGAATAGAAGCCTTAGGTATGGAGCTATTCCAACGGCTGTAGATACTGAAGAGCGTACATTTTTTCTAAACTTTTTTTGACCGACCATAGCTGTGAAAGTCAATCCCTCTAACTTATCTACTTCCCCAGCTTTTAGAGTCTTCATTCTCGCTTGTATAAATGGCGGGAAAAAAGAAGCTATTATTTGCTGACTACCCGCTGCTAATGTAGATATTAAGGTGGATTTCCCAGAACCTGAAACCCCAGCAATTACAATAAGTTGGTGCTTAGGTATAGAAAGTGTTATGTCTTTTAAGTTGTTTGTCCTCGCCCCATATATATTAATTGATTCCATTAAGAATTCGCCAACCTCTTTTTTCAAATAATTAATTTCATTAAGAATTCATCAAAATCTTTTTTCATATTATTAATTCTTCTAAGGATTCGCCAACCTATCTTTTCTTAGTTCTTCTGATATTTTTCGAGATAACCTTATAAATTCTTCTTGTTCTTTCTCGCTCATAACTTTTGAAGCGATATTATAAAGGTGATCGTGTTTTTTTGATATATCTTGAAGTAGTGATATTCCTTCTTCGGTAATAGATGTGTATAGCTCCCTGCCGTCCTGTGAGTTTGGATACTGTATAACATAGCCCTTCTCCTTTAAACTCTTGAGTGATTTTGAGAGTTTTGTTCTAGATACCCCTAATATTAGGCTTAGTTGTGAGGGAAGAGTTTCCTTTTCTTTTGTTAATTGGAATAATATATCGTACTGAAGCCACGATATTTCCTTTGGGTTTACTGTGTTTCTTTCCGCTACCAATTCACACTGAAGGTTTAAGAGCACTGACTTTAAATCCATTTTTATCTCTCCTTTATTATTTCTACTTATGTTATTTCTACTTATTTTATTTCTACATCCTAAATTGCAATAACAAATTGAACACTTTTTTACTTAATTTTATATTATTTAGATTAATGGCTATTTATTTCTATTTCATAGTTTCTACAATATATTGGCTTGCCATTACTTTTAGTTTCTATAGATAAATAATTTCTAATTAGATATTATCATCTTTTAGAAATTTGTTCAAATATATATTAACAATATATTACTAAAAAATTAAACTATATTAATTAACACAATTATGCTAAAATTATGTTAACAGCTTATTCTATAATTAGGAGGAATGAAAAAATGGAAATTAAAAATGTAGTTATAGCTGGTAGCGGAGTTTTAGGAAGTCAAATTGCGTTTCAAACGGCTTTTAAGGGATTTGATACTCATATTTGGGTTAGGAGTGAGGCATCTATTGAAAGATCTAAGCCTTTTTTAAATAGGTGGAGCGAAGAGTACGTTAAAGAACTCGAATTGTGTAAGCTTCATAAACTTGGGAAAGCCCAAGGCATGCCGGAAATTGCGGAGGGGATTTTTAGTGACTTATCAGATGTAAGCATCGAAGAAATCGATGAGAAGATTAAGTTGGTGCAGGGTTTGCCAGAAAAAATTCAACACCACACTTCTTTGGAGGACGCTTTAAAAAATGCTGATTTAGTAATTGAAGCGGTATCGGAGGATATAGATGTAAAGAGAGATTTTTATTCGAAGATGGCGCCGTTGCTTCCTGAGAAGACAATAATAGCAACAAATTCTTCTACGCTTTTGCCAAGTACGTTTGCTGATTACACTGGTAGACCTGAAAAATTTTTGGCCCTTCATTTTGCAAATTTGATTTGGAGGTTAAATACTGGAGAAGTAATGGGGCACGACAGAACATCTCAGGAGGCTTTTGATACCGTTGTGAAATTTGCTGAGGATATTGGAATGATACCTCTTCCTTTAAAGAAAGAAAAGGCGGGTTATATTCTCAACTCTCTATTTGTTCCTTTGGCAACTGCTGCGGAATATTTATGGGCTATGGATATAGCGGAACCTAGCGTAATAGATTTGACTTGGAAAAAGGGTACGAATGCTACCAAGGGACCTTTTGAAGCTCTCGATATTATAGGAATAAAGACTGCATACAATGTAATTTTACTCAATCCTGAATCTAAAGACGAGTCGACACCTACTTATTTAATTGCTCAAAAATTAAAAAAGATGATCGACGAAGGTAAATTAGGCAAGAGTTCTGGAGAGGGATTTTATAAGTATAAATAAGGTGATAGTTAAATATCTATATAAATAATTTTTGTAAGTATCTGTCTGTTAATATAGGCAGATATTTTTATAGCCTTTAGTAGATTTCTGATAGATTTTATTTGATACGAATATTATTTTTAATATTTTACATCAATTTTACGGCATTAAATAAACAAAAATAAATCCATAAAAGATAATATTCGGGTTTTAAAAATTAATTAATTTTTTTTATAAAAAGTGTTGACTTTATATTTCAAAGCTGCTATTATAATACTTGTCCTTAAGACGAGGACAAAAATGAATCTTGAAAACTAAACAGCAGACATAAAAGTTTTAAACATACACCATTAG
>JASBZE010000105.1 GCA_029983575.1 Peptostreptococcaceae bacterium | reverse complement strand
TACGAGATTCCAAAGGTGCTTTTTGCACTACTGACTGCATCCATAGCTACGACCTTTATACCGCTATACAACAAGGCTGAGAAAAAAGACGGGATTAAAGAAGCAGACAAGTTTACATCTAATATCATAAACATCGTCTTCGTTATCGGCGTTGTAATTTCTGTGATTGCTTTTATTTTTATGGACAAAATTGCAAAGATGTTCGCCATTGGATTTAGTGGTGAGACGCTTAGAGAGACGGTACTGTTTACCAGAATAATGTTGGCTGGATATGTATTCTCTGGGCTTAGTACTATACTGAGCGCATATCTTCAAAATAAGGGGAATTTCTTTATACCGGGAATTATCGGCCTTCCTTTTAATGCAGTTTTAATTGCATTTATTTTTATAAGTTATTATTTTAAAAATGTGTACCTTCTTCCAATAGGAGCGTCACTTGCGCTGATAACACAGTATTTGATTCAGTTACCTTGGGTCTATAAAAATGGAAACAGACACAGATTTATGTTTGACATAAAAGACAAGTACATAAAAGAAATGTTAGTTTTAACTGCACCTGTAATTATTTCCGTTTCGGTTACCCAGATAAATAAGGTGATAGATAGAAATCTAGCTTCAACTTTAGTTGTAGGAAGTATATCCTCACTTTCATACTCTAATAGAGTGATGGGGTTTTTTATTGGTTTTTTGATATCGACAATATCTGCGGTTATATACCCACAGCTATCTAAGCTCTCGTTTGACTCAGATAAGAGGGGATTTTTCGATTTGGTAAGAACGTCTATGAATTCAGTTAGCGTGTTGATTTTGCCAATATCCGTAGTTTGTATTCTATTAGCTAGACCAATTATTGCAGCATTATTTATGAGGGGGGCATTCAATGAAAAATCTCTTGATTTAACATCTTATGCTTTTATATTCTATACAGTAGGTATGATTGGACTGGCGATGAGGACAGTTATAACTAAGATTTACTATTCCATAGGTGATACAAAAACACCGATGTATAACTCCATTATGACTATAGTTATAAATATAGTATTGAGTTTGATATTGATAAAACCGATGCAAAATGGAGGTCTAGCTTTTGCGACTAGTATTTCCTATATATGTAGTATGTTCTTTTTGATAGTAAATTTGAAAAAACAGATAGGAAATTACGGTATGTCAGGTGTAATTACAACCATGATTAAAATACTGGTAATTTCATTAGCAGTTGGATTTGTATCGCTTGAGTTATATAATTTACTTATAGGGTTTAGCGTATCGAAGTTTACCGACAATATTATTTTGATTATATCTGCTGGCGTTGCGATTCCTCTTTACATCATACTATGTAAGCTAGTTAAAGTTGTGGAGATAGAGGCATTTTTGGAGATAGTAAAAAAATCAATAAATAAGCTTAAACTAAAAATGGCAGATAATAAAAAATAACTAAAAATTTCTCGTATGAGGAGGTGTCAAATGAAAAAAAAATACAAAAGAGTTTTGCTCATCGGCGCGGGAGAGGCTGGTTCGATGATTGTAAAGGAAGTAAAAAATAAATCTGATATTCTCAAGATTGACCTAGTTGGAATAATTGACGACGACATCGAAAAACTTGGGAAGGAAATTTTGGGAGTTAAGATAATAGGCACCTCTCCAGAGATTCCAAATATTGCTAATAAGCTATTGATTGACGAAATAATATTTTCAATCGCCAATATAGATCAAGAAAAGAAGAAGGATATATTGGATTTCTGTAGGATGACCGGGTGCTCGGTTAAAACCATACCGGGAATTTATGAAATTATAAATGGCAAGGTGGATTACAGAAGAGTTAGAGACATTGAGATAGAGGATCTGCTTGGAAGAAGCGCTGTGATTCTTGATAAGGAAAGACTAGAGGAATATATAGAGGGAAAGGTCGTCATTGTAACTGGTGGCGGTGGTTCCATAGGTTCTGAGATATGTAGACAGGTAAGCTCATATAATCCTAAAAAATTAATTATCTTAGATAACAACGAGAACAACGCATATTCTATTTATCAGGAGTTAAAGATAAAATACAAATATGATATTGACGTTGATATCGTAATAGCAAATATTAGAGAGTATAAAAGACTTGAAAAAATCTTCTCAAAATATATGCCTAATATTGTATTTCATGCAGCTGCCCACAAGCATGTGCCAATACTAGAGTCAAATATGACAGAAGCTGTTAAAAACAATATTTGTGGAACGGATAATCTAATCAGGGTATCTGATAAATACGGTGTTGATAAATTTGTATTGATTTCTACTGATAAAGCCGTTAATCCAACTAATATAATGGGGGCTACTAAAAGGGCGACAGAAATTATGATTCAGGCATTTAACGATGTAAGCGAGACTGAATTTGTAGCTGTTAGGTTTGGTAATGTATTGGGAAGTAGTGGTTCTGTTATCCCATTATTTAAAAAACAAATAGCGGCAGGTGGACCGCTTACCCTTACACATAAAGATATTATTAGATATTTTATGACGATAGAAGAAGCGGCTTCTCTAGTACTTGAGGCCTCTACAATGGCAAAGGGCGGAGAGATATTTATTTTAGATATGGGTCAACCTGTTAAGATATACGATCTAGCTGTAAAAATGATAAGGCTAAGCGGATATGAACCTGAAAAAGAAATAGAGATAAAAATTACAGGACTTAGAGAGGGAGAAAAACTCTTTGAAGAACTTCTAATGGATGAAGAGGGCATAAAGAGTACTGCTCACTCAAAGATATTTATAGGAAGTCCGCATAAGTATGATATCGAAAAGGTCAGAAAAATGGTTGACGATGTAGTAGAAACCGCCTATCTTGAAGATGAGAAAAAAGTAGAGACATTGATGAGGGAGTTTGTTCCAACTTACATTCATCCTGAAGACGTCAATGGAAAGAGGTAATTTATGTTTTTAGATAATGTTGAAAAGATAATTGTTTCTGATGAGTATGACGATCTGAGAAAGCTTCAGCTCACTATTCTTGAAATTATGAAGGTTATGGATGATATTTGTAAAAAGCATTCACTCAAGTATTGGATAGATGCGGGAACTTTATTGGGTGCTGTTAGACATGGAGGGTTTATACCGTGGGATGACGACTGTGACATCTGCATGCCAAGAGAAGACTATGAAAAGTTTGACAGGATAATAAGAGAAGAACTACCAGAAGGATTGGTTTATGAAAACAAACATACGAAAGATTGGAAACAGGTCGATGTCGACATACAGCCGTCTTTTGGAAAAATATATTACCTTGGGTGTTTTAAAGGTAGGGAAAGGGCTAGTAACCTCAGATGTATAGGTACATTTATAGATATATTTCCATTTGATTACGTTAATGAAGAGCTGGTAATTTCTAAAACATCTAGGTTTATCAATAGGATGAGTTATTTTAGAAAGTCTAAGCCAAAGAAACTGAGAGATTTTTTAAAAATAGGCATTCAGAAGATGGAGATAGAAAATTCATGGATAAATAAATCAAAGAGTCTATACAAATCAGGAGGGGCTACACATATGGTTTACGGTGTGGATACACCTTTTATGGATGTTAAATACATGCAGGAGATAGATGTGATATTCCCTCTAAAAGAGATCGAGTTTGAGGGGATAAAATTTCTTTCCCCGAATGATTCACATAGGTATTTGGAGAAGGCCTATGGAGATTATATGAAGCTTCCTCCTGAAGAAGAGAGGATACCACATATTATAGACCTTGAAATATAAGTATATAAAATAAATACCATATAATAAATAAATGTATAAAAAAAGATATTGATTCATTTAAAATAAGCAGGAAAATAATAAATAAAGATGAATAAAAAAATAAATAAGTAGTGATAGATTAGAATAGATTAGGAGAACTTATGTCAAAGGTAGCAAAGACGACCGTCATTTTGATGGGTCTAACGATATTTTCAAAAATAATAGGGTTGATAAGGGAGTCAGTAATGGCAGCGACTTATGGAACTACTATGTACAAAGCCGTTTACGATATTTCAAACAATATTCCGGTCGTGATTTTTGCGATAATCGCTACGGCAATCGCAACTAGTTACATTCCGGTTTACAATAAGGTATACATCCATGATGGTAGAGATGGGGCGCTGAGATTTACAAATTCGATAATAAACATAGTAATAACTCTCTGCATAATCCTTTCCATACTAGGGATAATATTTGTAAGGCCGATTGTCAGAGTATTTGCCCTTGGTTACACAGGTGAGTCTTTTGAGCTTGCCGTTAATTTTACTAGGGTACTGCTTCCGACTATAATCACGGTTGGTGTAGCGAATATATTGACCTCATTTTTACAGGTAAACGACAATTTTCATATACCGGCACTTATAGGACTTCCTTACAATATTATCATAATCACATCAATTCTCCTAAGTAAGCATACTTCTATATATGTACTAATCATAGGTACTTTTATAGCGATATCCTCCAAGATGGTGTTTATGATTCCAAGTTCTATAAAGAAAGGACTTAGATATAAGCCTAGGTTTGATTTAAAAGATGAGGCTATAAGAGAGGTTGTAGTTCTCGTGTTGCCGGTTTTGATAGGTGTTGGAGTACAACAGATAAACGCTACAGTCGACAAGAGTTTGGCTACAACATTGGGATATAATATCGTAAGTTCATTTGGATATGGTCTGAAACTATATGAGTTTGTTCAGGCGATATTTATCGTAAATATACTATCAATAGTATATCCAAGGCTCGCTCAGTTTACCGCTAACGATAAGATGAATGAGTTTAAAAAATCTCTAAAGAAAACTATGAATGTCGTAACTGTTACCTTGCTTCCAATAGTTGTCGGAGCAGCAGTTTTATCGATACCTGTCGTTAGGATGTTATATCAGAGAAAGAGTTTTACGCCTGAGGACACTATTATTACTGCAAATATAATGTCTATATACGTAATAGGACTATTGGCTTTTTCCCTAAGAGATATTGTTACTAGGGGATTTTATTCACTTCACGACTCGAAAACTCCGATGATTAACTCGGTAATAGCCGTTGTATGCAATATAACACTTAACCTGTTATTGATAAAACCATTAGGCTATAAGGGACTAGCTATATCCACTACAGTTTCAGCTTTTATAGGGCTAATTCTTTTTATTATAAGCATAAGAAAAAAAATTGGGGATTTTGGTATTAGATCATTTGCAAAAGTTGGTCTATCAGCGACAATTTCCGCAGGTGTAATGGGTGTAGCCGTATTCTTTTCATTTAGACTTTCATCCCAGGCGCTAGGGATTTCGATATTTGCAGATATGATTGGCTTGATTGCATCTGTTATAGTTGGAGCGATAGTATACGCTGCTATGCTATACCTGTTAAAAGTTGAAGAACTCTTTGAGATAATAGACATTCTAAAAAAA
>JASBZE010000104.1 GCA_029983575.1 Peptostreptococcaceae bacterium | reverse complement strand
ACGCGAAAATTATTTGCTCAATTGAAATCAAACAGAAAATTTCTTTCTCTCAGAAAAACTTTGTATTAATTATATCAATAAAAAAATCTATAATATGATTAATGAAAGGCGGTGAGGTATTGGACATTTTTAATTATGACAACAGGGATTTAAAAATTTTGAATCTATTAGAAGAAAATTTTTACGTTCAAGAAAAATATCTGATCGATGTTTTGAAGGTTAGTGCGAAGACTATTCAAAATGAGATAAAAGACTTGAACAGAGCTTTTCAGAATTCCGCATATATTAAAAAAGAGAATTTAAAATACACTCTTTATATCGTAAAACTAGAAGAGTACTTATTACTTAAGAAAAAAATCTATGAAAGGTATTTTAATTTCGATTCCAATAAGGTGAGGCTTGTATATATATTTAAAAAATTAGCTGAACTTCACGAACCGTACATTATAGACGAACTTGCTTATGAGATGACGGTAAGTAGGGGGACTTTAGTATCAGATATTAAAAAGCTAAAGGGTGTATTAAAAGAATACAATATAAAGATATCAGGAAAGACTAACAACGGAATCAAGTTATCCGGAACAGAAAAAGACATTAGGTTTTATATATTAGAGAATATTTACAATTATGTATATAAAGAAGATATTTTCGATATGGACGATCATAGAATGATCGATTCATTAGCTGAGAGCCACAATATTGAGAAGCAGGGCTTATATGAGTTCTTTAGGTACTTGACCATATCTTTGGATAGATTTGCAAATGGATTTTTTATCGACCTAAGCGACTCGAGATACGATGAGTTAAAAGAGGAATATACAAATAAATTCATAGAGGATGTTTGCGAGTATATTTTTAAGAGATACAATATAGAGCTTGATGAAAATGAGAAAAAATTTATAGCTATATCCTACGCGACCATGAGGCTTCCAAGCAGCATAAAAATACTTACAGACAATATAAAATCTGTCGAAGAATATAAGCTATTAAATGAGATACTAGCTAATATATATTATGAATACTCTCTAGATATCGATGTTTCAACCATTAAAGAAGAATTTATATACCATCTATATTTTATGATCAAGAGGTTGAAGTACGGTGTCAGGTATACGAATAATATGAAAGAAGTCATCATAGATAGGTATCCGATATCATTTAAGATAGCTAAGACAGCAGGAAAGATCATTAGCGGAATGTATTCTTATGATATATCAATAGACGAAATTTGTTATTTGGCTGTATATTTTGAAACATTTATTAGCAATATTGGAAATGATAGAACTATTAAAGTTCTTCTAATAACTAATGCAAGCAAAGCTTACAGAAATTTAATGGTTCAAGAGTTAAGGTCGGTTACCAGAGATAATGTCGATGTTGACTCTATAACGGAATCAGAATCTAATGGAGATTTAAATGACTACGATCTAATTATCTCAACTATAAAAAAAGAGTTTAACACGGATTCGATGGTAGTCTATCAAAATGCAATCTTGGATATGGATTATATAAAAAAGGAGATTAATCTAGTTAGGTATATAGGAAAGATGAACATACCTCAGATTAGGGGAATGGAGTCTTTGATACTGAGTACAATAACAGATGAGACGTTTTTTATATTGGATAAAAATCAAACATATGAGGAGAACCTATCTAAGATGATAGACGGTCTATATGATCTTGCGTTAGTTGATGAAGAATTTGAAGAAATAATAAGGGAGAGGGAGAAAAAATCGTCCATGATGTTTACCCACTCGATAGCTTTTCCACATACGACTAACAAAAATTCTGATTCAATAAAGATAGCGGTTGGGGTAGCAGAGGAAGGATTCTTAGATAACGAAAATCTGAGACTGGTGTTTTTGGCAGCTTTACCAGAAAACTCTGAGAATTCAACGGCTTTAGTGAGAACATACGATGAGCTGATTTCAATTATAAGAGAGGAAAATGTAATAGAGGATATATCAAAACTTAAAAGTTACGACGATTTAGTCAGCTACTTTATAAATAAGACTAATCTTTATAGATAGTATTTTTGATAGTTTTTAAAAAAGGAGGACATATGAATCTAATACTTGTTGGCTGTTTGTTTATCGCAGCCTTTATACTACAGTACATATTTAGCTTTTTACAGATGAAGAGCTTTAATAATTTTTACAGAAAAATGAGAAGAGAAGGACGCGTCGTAATAGGAACTAAAAAAGGTGCTCTAAGAGCTGGAGCAATTTCTATGTTTTCAATAGATGACGAAGACAGGATAATTTCAGGGGCTTATATGCAGGGAGTTACAGTTTTGTCAAGATTTAGAAACTTTAATAAGTTCAATAGAATAAATATCGGCACAATAACAAAAAATGAGTGTGAGGCAGTAAAGTTATCCACTTCTATGACGAAGGCAGTTTTAAATGGGGTCGATAACTATAAAAAGGCATTAAACGGCGAAGAAATCGAGATGCCAGACAGCCCATTAATGAAGTTAACTAAAAAAGTTAAAATAAATAATAATTAAATTTTTGGAGGTAAAAATGGACTTTATCGTAACATTAGCAAAAGGCTTCTCCGGCCTATTTGAAGAGGGAGGTACAGTATTTATAAGTTGGGTAACTGGAATTGTACCAAAGGTATTATTATTACTAGTATTTATGAATGCAATAGTAGCTTTTATAGGACCAAAGAAAGTTGATAAGTTTGCGAAATTCTGTTCAAAAAATGTAATATTGGCTTACGGAGTTCTACCATTTATCGCAGCTTTTATGTTGGCTAATCCAATGGCTCTATCAATGGGTAAATTTATGCCAGAAAGAATGAAGCCAAGTTACTACGCAACTTCTACTTATCACTGCCATACTAACTCAGGAATATTTCCTCATATAAATGTCGGTGAGATATTCATTTACCTAGGTATAGCAAAAGGTATAACAACGCTAGGACTTGACACAACACCACTTGCGGTAAGATATTTATTGGTAGGTTTGGTTATGAACTTCTTTGCAGGATGGGTTACAGACTTTACTACAAAGATAGTTATGAAGCAGCAAGGAATTACACTAAGTAACGAAGTAAAGACACAATAGGAGGAAAACAATGAGTTATAATGCAATAAAAATATCTAAAGGTCATGGTGGATTTGGTGGCCCGCTCGTAGTTAAACCTGAGGAAGGAAAAGATGTAGTTCTGTACATCACCGGTGGTGGGGCAGAACCTGAAATAGTAGAAAAAATAGTAGAACTAACAGGTGCTAGACCTGTTAATGGATTTAAGACTTCTGTAGCTGATGAAGAAATATTCTTAGCCATCATAGACTGTGGCGGAACACTTAGATGTGGTATATATCCACAAAAGAGAATTCCTACAGTAAATATAATGCCTGTTGGACCAAGTGGACCACTTGCTAAGTTTATCAAGGAAGATATATACGTATCAGCAGTTGGCCTAGATCAAATAGAACTAGCTGAGGGAGAGGAACTTGTTAAACCGTCTACTCCTAGCGCAATCAATGAAGGTGAGACTAAGGAAGAAAAGCCTGAGAGAGAATTTAAATATTCTGCAGACAAAAAGATTTCTCAAACTATATCCGACAGCAAAAAGCAATCAATAATTCAAAAAGTAGGTCTTGGAGTAGGTAAGGTAGTAAATACGTTCTACCAAGCAGCTAGAGATGCAGTACAATCGATGATAACTACAATACTACCTTTTATGGCATTTGTTGCAATGTTAATCGGTATTATCAATGCATCAGGATTTGGTAATTGGTTCGCTAAATTACTAACGCCATTGGCAGGTAATATAGTTGGATTAATAATACTTGGATTTATATGTTCAATACCACTTTTATCAGCTCTTCTAGGACCTGGAGCAGTTATAGCTCAGATAGTAGGTACACTTATAGGACTTGAGATAGGTAAGGGAAATATTCCTCCATCACTAGCTCTACCAGCTCTATTTGCAATAAATACACAATGTGCTTGTGACTTCATACCAGTTGGTTTAGGACTTGCAGAAGCAGAGCCTGAGACTGTAGAAGTTGGGGTTGTGTCTGTGCTTTACTCAAGATTTATAGTCGGTGTTCCTAGAGTCGTAGTAGCATGGATAGCAAGTTTCGGATTGTATTCATCATAATAAATAGAACGTAAGAATTTAGATTATATATGATTATGTAAGGAAGGGTTAAATAATGATTAAATACGATAACAAAATTATAGGCAAAGGAAATAGCGTAGGCGAGTTTGGAAATGAAATGTTCATTCTTTTCGGAGATAGCGCACCGGATACACTTAAAGATTATTGTTATACAATCGAGCCTAAAAAAGTAGATGGTGAAATTAAGGTAGGAGATGTTCTAGATCTTGATGGCAATAAGTTTGAGATTTTAGCAGTGGGAAATGTAGCTCAGAAAAACTTTGAGGATCTTGGACACTTAACTGTAAATTTCTCTGAGTCCGGTGAAGTAGATGAGGTTCTACCAGGAGCCATAGTTGTAAAGGGACAAAATAACGGAATTGATGTCGGTACAGAAATTAAAATCGAAGGATAGAATATCAATATAGAGAAAATTTAGGAGATGGAGAAATAATATGTCAAGTTGGTTGAATTTAGAAGGAAAAACGGTAATAGTAACAGGAGGAGCTTCTGGAATTGGAAAGGCTGTCGTAGATGAATTCCTAAACGATGGAGCAAATGTAGTAGTTAGTGATTTGACAGAAAAGGAGTCAGATAACGACAGATTGATATACGTAAAGTGCGACGTAACAAAAAGAGAAGACGTAAAGAATATGGTAAAAAAGACCGTTGAGAAATTTAAGACAGTGGACGTATTAGTAAACAACGCTGGAATAAATATTCCTTGTCTTTTAGTTGATCCAAAAGATCCTGAAGGAAAATACGAGTTAAATGAAGATATATATTCAAAAGTTGTAGATATCAACATTAAGGGAGTTTATCTTTGTGCACAGGAAGTCGGAAGAATTTTCGTGGATAAAAAGGAAGGCGTTATAATAAATATGTCTTCAGAAAGTGGTATAGAGGGATCTGAGGGTCAAAGTATATATGCAGCAACAAAAAATGCAGTAAATTCCTTTACTAGATCATGGGCTAAAGAACTTGGTAAGCACGGTGTCAGAGTAGTAGGCGTCGCTCCAGGGATATTGGAGGAGACAGGACTAAGAACATTAGCATATGATGAGGCCCTATCTTATACTAGGGGTATTACAGTAGAAAAGCTACGTGAAGGATATACAAGTACCAAGACTACCCCTCTTGGAAGAGATGGTAAACTATCTGAAGTTGCAAACTTAGTTGCATTCTTAGCTAGCGATAGATCAGGTTTTGTACACGGCACTACTTATACAATCGCCGGTGGTAAAACTAGAGGCTAGAATTCAATTTAATTAAATAGTATAAAATAATAGGAGGACCCTTTGTTTTAGCATGATGTTAATAAATCATACTAAAACAAAGGTTCCTCCTTTTTTGTCA
>JASBZE010000103.1 GCA_029983575.1 Peptostreptococcaceae bacterium | reverse complement strand
ATTAAATGCTACAAATTTTTTATTCCATCTAAGCTTAATTAATATTTACTAGTAAATCAAATATCCCAGTGCAATAAAGCTTACCAAGAGGATTATCGCTTCAGAAAATTCTATTCCAAAACCGAGTACATCTCCAGTAATCCCATCTATTTTCTTATAAGAAGTCCTCCTTACAAATACAGATGTCACAAAAGCCGCAAATAAGTATAGGATTATCAAAGTAACAAACCTATCTAAACTCATAGATACGAGTATCTCTAAACCAAATAAACTAGTTATTGGCTCAAGTTTCCCGCAAACATAAAACATAATTACACTCAATAATACTATGTATATATGTGGGGTAAGAACATCTATAAACCTAGATTTTCCAATAAAGGCGTTACCCATGCCCTCACTTCTAGGCGTCTTTGACCTAAATGTCATATCAGTAGCTGTCAACCTAGAAATCATCGGTATAATAACTATTAAAATGCTCATCTTTGAATAAATAAGGATGGAATAAACGACAACCTTCCATAAAATCAGGCATATTGTATTTATTAGAGCTTGGTTTCCAACTCTGGAATCCTTCATAATATCAAGCATTTTCTCCCTTGTCCTGTAGCTGTAAAAAGCGTCTGACGTATCGGAAAAACCATCCAGATGAAGCCCCCCACTTAAGTAGACATTCATTATGACTACTAAAACAGCTAAAAATAAATCAAATAGCAATCGAGAAGCACCTCTATACGCCATTACCTCTTGTCCACGACCCAAAAATACAACGACTTGACTAAGGTTAAACGTAAAAATATTTAATATCAAAAACGCCAAGTAAGCTATTATTCCAATAATAAAGCCCACCAGGGGGAAGTACATAATCCCTTTGTGAAAATCAGGATCGAACCCCTCATCTCTACCAACCTTAATAACCGTCAAAAACCTAATCATTTGAGCAAATCTTCTCATAACACTCTCCTTGTTTATGTGTTTTGTGTTACTTTTGTAAAACTCTTAATCTGTTTTTTATATTGTGTTACCTTAGCAAAACGCCTTTTATTTTATCTTCATCGGAATAGAACTCACTACAAAATAAACCTCATCGGAATTTTTAGCGAGCAACTGATTTACTTCCCCATGAATATCTACAAATCTCCTAGTAAACTCGCCCATAGGAACTATTCCCATACCAAGTTCGTTGGTGACCAAGATGACATTTGCGTCCTTGTTTTTATTTGATGCGTCGATAATTTCCTCAAACTCTGAGACAATACTCTTCTTTATCATATCCACATCTGAATCTTCATCAAAATCCATCATCAAGTTTGTTATCATCACTGTAACGCAATCGATGAGTACGACTGACTTATTATTTTCTTCTATAATAATTCCAAGGTTTTTATAACTCTCGATAGTCTTCCATCTTTTCGAACGCCTCTTTTGATGTAGTCTAATCCTCTCCTTCATACCCTCGTCAAAGGGTATTGAGGTCGCTATGTAAATTAATTCATCATCAGATGATTTTAGAGCCAAATTCTCAGCAAACTCACTTTTCCCAGATCTGGCACCTCCTGTAACAAGAATCATATTGACCTCCTCTAATATAGTTCAAACTTCCTACCAAGCACTAACTCTCTATCATAGTTCCAACTCTCTAACAAAGCACTAACTTTCTATCATAGTCCAAACTCTCTAACATAATACCAATTTTCTATCATTCGTCAACGTCAACATCTTGGACATTATTTCTCTCTCCTAAGTCAACTTCATCAAATGTAGCCATATTATTATAAGAAAAAATCGCGGTATCTATTATTGAAAATGCCAAGGCAGCACCACTTCCCTCGCCAAGCTTCATGCCCATATTTAGAAAAGGGCTGAGTCCAAGGTATTCTAAAGCCTTTATACTTCCCCTCTCCTTGGAAATATGAGAAGCAATAACATAATTTCTAATCCTTGGATTTATCTTATAGGCAATCATACTCGCCGCATATGAAACATATCCATCTAGGACAACTGGAATCCTATTCGCCGCACAACTAAGAATTACCCCAGCCATAGCTCCGATCTCAAGGCCCCCTACCATAGACAAAATATCTATCCCATCTGTAGGGTTTGGATTGTTTATAGCGATGGCCTTCCTTATGACCTCTACCTTCTGGCTCACCTCAAGCTCTGTCAAAGTGGCACCGGTACCTGTCACCTCAAAAGGATCTAGCCCTGTCACCACTGATATAATTGCAGCTGCGGCAGTGGTATTTGAAATGCCCATCTCCCCAATGCCAAGCATTCTATATCCTTTTACAATACATCTCTCGGAAACTTCAATACCTACCTCTATCGACCTAACAGCATCTCGCCTAGACATAGCAGGGCCCTTTGCCATATTGTCCGTTCCCTTTTTTATCTTGTAGTTTAAAACTCCGTCAATTTGACCGTCGTAATCAATTCCAACATCAACAGCATAAATATTTGCCCCGTTGTTCCTGCAAATTGCCGCAACACCGGACTTTCCATTGATAAAGTTTGGAATGTGATACCTAGTCAAAGATTTTGGATCCTTGCTTACCCCCTCCTCATAAACACCGTGATCTGCAGCAAAAGCTATTACAGCCTTTGATGGAACACTTAAATTGCTGTCAGAGTAAATCCCCGCTAACTGAATGCACAGCTCTTCTAACTTACCCAGAGAATATGGAGGATGGATAAGTGAATTCCACCTATCCATAGCCCTATCCATACTCCTCTTATCAAGAGGGTATATATTTCTAGAAATACTTTCAACAACGCTCATTACATACCTCTTTCAACAAAAATTACCTTAATTATTTTTTATTTATTTTTCATTTATTTTTCGATTTTCTTTTCAAGATATTCCCTAGCACTGTCAATCTGCTTAGCCTCGTCTTTTACCTCGATATTAGGTTTAATTCCCTTCTTATTTATATACGCACCTGAAGGCGTAAAATACTGAGCAGTCGTAAGTTTATATCCAGTGCCGTCTGGAAACTCCCCTACACTTTGAACGAGTCCCTTTCCAAAAGTCTTGGTGCCCATTGAAATACCAATCTTATTATCTACAATTGCCCCTGTCAAAATCTCAGAAGCCGATGCGGAATTTCCATTAGTCAAAATTACAATAGGAACTCCTAGGGCCTTACCATCAGATTTTAGGTACTCCTTCTTACCATGTCCATCTTTCGTATATACTATTGTAGCGTCTCCTAATAGATCATTGGCAACGGACTCGACTGAATCGAGCATTCCGCCTCCATTGTCCCTGACATCTATGATAAGGGCCTTCATACCTTGAGCTTTTAAACTTTCTAAAGCATTATGAAAATCTTTATAAGTACCCTCTATAAAAGAAGTTATCTTTATATAACCGATTTTCTTATCGTACATCTTGCTTTCGATACTCTGCTCCACAATTACATCCCTAGTCACAGTTTTTTCCATAACCTTAGGACCTCTCTCAATAGTAATCTTTACCTTGGTTCCCTTTTCTCCCTTGATAAGACCAATAGCCTCATCCATATTTCTATAATCTACTACCTTATCGCCTACTTTTAAAATCTTATCCCCTGTTTTAATCCCAGCCTTCTCTGCTGGAGAATTTTTAAAAGGCTTGGTTACCATAAGTTTTCCGTCGTCCTCATCAACGCCTATGTATGCTCCCATACCGACGAAACTACCTGTTGTTAACTCTTGAATCTTTTTCATCTCGTCAACAGTGTAGTACTCGGAATAGACGTCCTTAAGACCGGCAACAAGTCCCTTTATAGAGCAGTTTACCAAATCCTCTTCGTTAGGTTTCTTATAATAATTCCTCCTTATAAGCCTCTCGACAGCATAGAGTTTTTTGTACCTCTTATACGTCTCAAGCCTGTTTTTAGGAACAATACCGTACAACCCAGTCAAAGGTATCAGCACCATACTCACGACCAAGGTGATGGCTACAGTCGAAATAATCATCTTAGTTACCTTATTTTTAGGTATCATCTTCTCTCCCTCATCCCTGGGGTCGTGGTACTCTCTATAATGTTTGTGTCTGTCATTTTTTTCTAGAATACTACCTCTATTTTTTTCTTTAACATTCATATCATCTTCTTTAACATTCATTTCATCTTGTTTGACATTCATTTCATCATCTTCAGCATTCATTTTTTTATCTTCAATATTCATTTTATTATCTTCAATATTCATTTTATTATCTTCATTAATATTCTCTCTATTTTCTCTTTTATTGTTTTTTCTAAACATAGCTACCTCTCAGTTTTTTATTTTTTTCTTTTTTAAAAGATGAATCTTTCTTACTTATATATTATATGCTTATTTCAAAAAAATTTAAAGACTAATAAGTCCCGAGAGCATCAAAGATTATCTTTGTATTGTGTAATTATTTCTTTTGATGTAGAATAAATATACAGTACATAAAATATAAATAATTGAATGATGGAGGTGATTTTTATGCACAATAAAGAAGAAGTCGATATCAAAAAGATGAAAAGCGACCTCAGAAACATGATACTCACAGACCTTGAAGATATCAGCGAGGATGTGAGGAATTTTTTCTCTGAAGAACTTGCAAAAAAACTTGTAAAAATGGAGGAAATTACCTCTAAAGATAATATAATGATCTTTCTAAGTTTTAAAAATGAAATCGTAACCGATTATATTTTTGATGGTCTAAAAAAATTAGGAAAAAATATTTATGTACCAGTGACAGATTTCCAAAATAAAAGGCTTAGGATTTGCAAGCTAGAAAATCTCGATGATGTTGAGATAAACAGCTATTCTATCCGAGAGCCAAAGACTAAAAACGAAGTCAGTCCAGAAATTTTAGATCTTATCATCGCCCCCGGTGTAGCATTTGACCCTGATCTTAGAAGGATAGGTTACGGAGGTGGGTATTATGATAAGCTTTTTGAAAATATACGCCCATCCACTAAAAAGATAGCCATTTGTTTCGATGAGCAAATAGTAAACAAGGTGCCAACGGAAGAACATGATCACAGGGTCGATATGATAGTGACCCCAACTAAAACGTACAGAGGTAGATTTTCAAAGTTAAGCTTCAAATAAGTTTAAACCAAGTAAAATAATTAAAGATAGAACTTTAAACCAAGTAAAATAATCAAAGAAAAAACTTTGAACCAAGTAAAATAATCAAAAATAGAAATAGGAGGGATAATATGAGTGAAATAACAAAGAAAAAAAGCGCTATGCAGAGATTTTTGGATGTTGTAGAGAGAGCTGGAAATAGACTTCCTGAGCCAATATACATATTCATCTACCTCTCAATTATAATAGTCGCGTTATCGTTTATACTTTCAAAGCTAGGCGTTTCAGCAGTAAACCCGGCGACAAAAGAGGTAATCAAAGTACAAAATCTAATAAGTAAACCATATCTCGGACAGATGATAAACGATGGGGCAAAAATATTTACAGACTTTCCCCCACTTGGAATCGTCTTAGTAGTTATGTTAGGTATAGGAGTAGCAGAAGGAAGCGGATATTTCGAAAAACTAATTACCTTTACGATAAAAAAGGCTCCTGCCAAGCTAATCTTACCTATAATTATACTAGTATCAATATGTTCAAA
>JASBZE010000102.1 GCA_029983575.1 Peptostreptococcaceae bacterium | reverse complement strand
CGCTATTATTATACAACCACAAAAAAGGTTAATGATGTGTACACAGTTTAAACTCAGCTTCCATGCAAGCGAGTGGTGTACATACATTAACCTTTTTGTATTAGCAATAACCGATTTGTATTAGTAATAACCAAATGGATATGTACTACTAAAAATCCAAAAGTTAATATTAGCAGAACTTAAATCTATTTGGATCGTCTTGTATCTCTCGTTTCCAATAACCATCGACTGCTATACCCTCTTCTTTAACTATTTCTTTTATCTTATCGGTATAACTGGCATCGATGTACGAAACGCAGACGCCGCAACAGTGATCTGCTTCCATTGGAGTTGGGATTATGGAAACGTCGAGACCTTTTTGTGTTAGAACTTGGTAGAGTTGCATTGCAACTTGAGAACTCGGTAAAAATACATAATACCTCATATTTTTTCCGACTGTAGTATTTTCAATTTTTTTGTTGTTATTCTCGTTCATTTCCATACCTCCTTAGAATTCGGTCTATTTACCTAGCATTTCTATAAATGCACCAATTCTTGTCTTTAATTGTTCAGCATCTTCGTCAGTGTAGTCAGTTTCAATTCCTATACATGGAATACCAGCTTCTTCAAGAGCCTTCTCTACGAAATACCCTTCTGTATCGTAGATATTACAGAACTTAAGGTTGACGTCAATTACACCGTCAGCTCTGTATTCTTTTGCTAATCTTATTATATCATCAATTCTAGCATCGTTAGGTGTGAAGCAAGCACAGTTTATATTTCCAAGATATCTGTGAGTTAAGTTCTTTATCATACCGTCCATATCAGTAGCTTCTTCATCTACAAGGTGTTCAGAATATCTGATACCAGTACACATTTCCTCGCAAACAACAGCTCCGCCAGAAGTTTCTACAATTTGATGGAGTTTCCAGTTTGGTATAGATAGAGGAGTACCGGTAAGTAGGATTCTCTTAGTTCCAGCTTCAAAAACAGATACATTTTCTTCTTTTCTCTTATCTAATTCGTCACAAAGGGCATTAGTCATTTGAGTAAATCTCTTAGGATCGTCGTAGAATGCTATTTGTGTGATTAGTAGAACGTCTCTACCACTAATTGGAATATTATCCAACTTTCTGAACTCATTAAGTCTCTTAAGAGCTTTTCTCTTATTATTAAGTGTTACTATAGCTTCGTGAAGGGACTCTTCGGTAATCTTATTTCCTGTAAGTTCTTCTAGTTTAACCATGTAGTTTTTGATTTCTTTTTCCCATTTATCAAAATCCTCAGGTCTTTTCATCTGTGGTATGTCCATTATGTACATAGGTGCGTCTGTAGCTAGTATTTCCCAAGCTTTTTTCTTTCCGTCGCAAGTTGTTTCTCCTACAAATAGGTCGCAAATTCTAAAGAATGGACATGTCTTATCAAATCTTGCTCCTAGTGAAGCTTTTATAAGTGGACATGTAGCTGTTGGAAGAACTCTCTCTCCACCTGGAACCCAAAATTGAGAACCTGAACATAGTCCAGTAGCAATAGCTCCGGATCCTAGTACTACCTCATCAGGAACGTGGATACAGAAAGTACCTACAACTTTTTGACCGTTTTTTTGTGCTTGAATTAATTCTGCAGGTCTGATTCCGTGAATGTCGCCGACTACCATATTATAGTAATCCATTCCCTTAGGTCTGTTTTCTTGAGTTAAAAATACATCTCCAAAAGCTTGTGGTAGAGCCTCGCATAGCAGGTCGTGAGTCTCTACGTCCATTCCTAAATCCGCCCACATTTTGTGGTTATCTGACATTGTCATAATTTACCTCCTAAAAATTTATAATATATTTTGATTCAAACTTGCATCCATTTGGGACGCAATCTGAAACATCAACAGTGTTTTCCACTACATCTAAGTAATATTGTTCGTCTTTCTCGACATCAAAGTTATACTTTCCTTTGTTTTCGCTATAAAAGTCTGATTTTTCGTCATATGATTGAGAAAAAATTAAAAAGTATTTTTCCAGTATATCCGAGTTTTTTATAATAGAGCGAGGACATCGACAATAAATATTTTTTTTCTTTTTTTCTAAGGGTAAGTCATCATTTATCGAAAGCTCGTCATCTAAGGGCAATTCATCATTTGTCGAAAGCTCGTCATTCATCAATAATTCATCATTTGGCAATAATTTGTCATCTGGGTTTATCTCAAGGTGACTACGATTTAATGAGTACTTAAATTCTTGTGTATTGGACAGAGTTTTCTCCAACCATAAGAAAAAATCCAATCTCTTATCTAAATCAATGATGTAGGCACTGTAAAATTTTGCCAGATTGATTATATATGAATAATTATTTGATTTACTGGTGTTATTTATAAGGCGAGCATATATTTTAGATATATCCTCCAACTTTTTATAAAAGATTTTGTACTTCTCCCTGTCGATAATAATGAAATCTTTATCTCCGTCTACTTTAGTGACATCTATATTTTCAAATATTTCATTTACATTGACATCTTTGAGTGTTTCCTTTATAGCGTCACTACTGAATAATTCTTTTATATTGTCACTACCAAATATTTTCTTTACATTTACTCCCTGCTTATTTGAAAGTTCTAGGGCCTTGTAAATATATGGGCAATTAGAAGTCACTAATATGAACTTTGAAGAGTAGATGATAGGACATTTTTCCGTCAACTTATATATCAGAGTTGATTTGATAACGTCACATGAATTTTCGAGTAGTTTTAATATATCTTCATTCCATGATTTGTCCATGTGCTCAAAAATAAATGTATCTACACCCTCAATTGGAATTGGAATAAATCCAGCAGCCCTAATAAAGCTTTCTTTCTTTATATCTGAATAAATTTCCTCACCAAAAGTGCCTATGATATTGTTCTCCGAAGCCATATGGGTCAGAGCCGTAACGAATGCATCTCTCCTGAGCTCAGTTATCCTGTCGATAATATCATTAATGCAGCTATTTGAATTATCCGCAACACAACTATTTAAATTCTCCTCAATTTCGCTAATCAATCCGCTGTCGACATTATTTTTATTGAATTCAGCATCCTTATTTTCTTTATATATGCCATTATTTTTATTTTCTTCAATGCGTCTTTTTGAAGTCATAATATCACCTATGCAAATTTTGAAGTCATAATATTACTTATGCTAAAAGTGCGGCACCTATTGCACCGGCAAACCTAGCATTTTCGTGACTTATTACCTCGGCCTTCATCTTCTTTTTTAATTCTTGTATAGTATATTCACTCTCGCAAAAACCACCTGTTAGCACATAGAGTTTGGCTGGTCTCTTTTTAAAGGCGAGAGATTGAACCTTTGTACATATGGAATCTACAACCCCCGAAGCGATATCCTCACGAGATGCGCCCTTGCCCATAAGTGAAATGATCTCTGATTCAGCAAATACTGTACATATTGAAGAAATCTTGAGAGGTTTGCCTGCCCTTGCGTATTCAAACATTTCGTTTATTGTTAGCCCAAGCCTATTTGCCATTACCTCTAGAAACTTACCTGTACCAGCGGAACACTTATCATTCATTATAAAGTCAGTAACATTGCCGTTTTTTACTATAATAATTTTGGTATCTTGTCCTCCGATGTCAATTACGGTGAAATCATCTCCGAAAAGATAAGCTGCACCTTTTGCGTGGCAAGTTATCTCGGTGATTACGCTATCAGCATAAGGAACGCTAACCCTACCGTAACCAGTAGCCGTAACCTTGTAATCGTCTTTTGAGTAGCCAAGTGATTTAATCCAAGAAAGTATATCATCGGCGGTGTCTTTAGAATTCCATCCGCTTGGCATTAGCTTTTTATGGAGAATGTCTTTTTTATTCTCATCTAGTATTACTACCTTGCTGGCTGTGGAACCTATGTCAATACCAATATATACCATAAATTTCCCTCCAATCTCATTGATTTGTAAATGATAAACATCTATAGTCTGAGTTTATATCTTATAGAATATCGTGTCAATAATTATAGATAAACACAATAATTGAGGTATATTGTATATAGATAAGCAAATACATAATAAAAATATTGTATTATTTAATGGCTTTCTTAATAAATCGATGAATTATAATGAGGCTTTATTTTATTTGATGGATTAAAGACTGTAATACGATTTTAGAGATTAATTTTAATAATTTTAGAGATTAATTTTAATAAAGAGAGATTAATCATAATAAAGAAGGAAAATATCCCCTAAATAAAATAAAAAAGTGCTAAAATTGTTGACACTATCATAAAAAAATGATAAAATATACGGGTATGCAAAATAAGCATCTATAATTTTGATGTTTATTTAATAGTACAGAACTAAAAGCATCATAGCAATCAATACGTTGGTATTGGTTCGGTTGGCGATCATTCTAGATCGAAGAAAATATAATAAAAGGAGGTGCGATTGATGCCAACAATTAACCAGTTAGTTCAAAAGAGCAGGAAGAGATCTTTAAAGAAATCTGACTCTCCAGCATTACAAAGAGGCTTCAACTCACTTAGAAAGAAAGCTACTAATGTGAGTTCACCACAGAAGAGAGGAGTTTGTACTTCAGTTAAGACAGTTACTCCTAAGAAACCTAACTCAGCGCTTAGAAAAGTTGCCAGAGTAAGACTTACAAATGGAATAGAAGTATCTGCTTACATTCCAGGAGAAGGACACAACCTACAAGAACACAGTGTTGTTCTTATAAGAGGTGGAAGGGTAAAAGACCTACCAGGGGTTAGATACCACATACTTAGAGGAACACTTGATACAGCAGGTGTTGAAAACAGAAAACAATCTAGATCAAAATACGGTGCAAAGAGACCAAAGGCTGGTAAGTAGTCACTCATTGATCTGAAGAGGTATTGATTAGTATAGATGCTTTAAATATATATTTATGGCATCACGGCGAATGTCGAGTACCTATGATTTAACTTTATAATAATTAAGGAGGGAAGAGAAATGCCAAGAAAAGGTAATGTTCCAAAGAGAGAGGTACTACCAGATCCAGTATACGGTAGCAAGGTAGTAACTAAATTGATAAATAATCTAATGTTAGACGGTAAAAAAGGTAAGGCACAAAGAATAGTTTATGATGCCTTTGATTTAATAGCAGAGAGAACTGATGAGAATGCTCTTGAGGTTTTCGAAAAAGCTATGGAAAATGTGATGCCAGTTCTAGAAGTTAAAGCTAGAAGAGTTGGTGGAGCAAACTATCAGGTTCCAATGGAAGTTAGACCGGAAAGAAGACAAACTCTTGGACTTAGATGGTTAGTAAGATATACAAGAGCTCGTGGTGAAAAGGGAATGACTGAAAAGTTAGCTAAGGAAATAATGGACGCAGCTAACAACACTGGAGCTACAGTTAAGAAGAAAGAAGAAACACATAAGATGGCAGAAGCTAATAAGGCGTTTGCTCATTACAGATGGTAATAATAAAAATTAGACAGGAGGTGTACCATGGGTAGAAAATTCCCATTGGAAAAAACTAGAAACATAGGAATAATGGCCCATATAGACGCTGGTAAAACTACGACTACTGAGAGAATCCTATATTATACAGGAAGAACTCACAAGATCGGAGAAACTCACGATGGAGCGTCTCAAATGGACTGGATGGCTCAGGAAAAGGAAAGAGGTATAACAATTACTTCTGCCGCTACTAC
>JASBZE010000101.1 GCA_029983575.1 Peptostreptococcaceae bacterium | reverse complement strand
TAGTTATTATATACTATATCAGGAGGGGCATACACAAAATATTTTACAGACTCCAATTTTATATTGGCTTCCAGTACTTATGTTAGTCAGTTTTTAAGACATTTTCCAAAGCGCTTGATATTTTTTTGATTTTTGTTTGCACGTTTTTAAAAGGATAGGACTAGTTGAAAGTCAATGGTGGCTTAGCCACTTGCGAAGCCTTTGACTTTTAACTATTTTATTCTATACTGTGCCGTCGAAACAAAATCAAACTCTTTTTCCTCTATTTCAAATCTATTTTTTAATAAAACTCTCATTTTTTCTATAAATGTAATACGAGTATAATACAAGTATAAGCACAAGAAGTATCAATGTAGTAACTACAACCAAAACTTTATTGAAGGAACTTATAGAAAAAAGCAAACAAATAATAATCCCCGATACAATTAGCAAATTTGATCCCAGTCTATTAGTCTTATCCCAACAATAATCATCACGTAAAGTCCATTTTGTCCTAACTCCAAAAAATGAATTTCTCTTCGAATTTTTGGTTGCTATACCTGATAAAATCAATATAGCTGCAAAAATTATACCTGTAAACATATTCAAAGATTTATTTGAAATAGTATTCGTGTATAAGAACAGGTAATAAATATTCATCAGATTATATATCATATTAATCCCAATGGACAAATAGCCTATTAATAATATATTCTCAGTATTTATTTCTTTATCTTTATCGGATTTAATCATTCTATTTTCATAGAATCTCATTAAAAATATCCAAAATATAGTGATAAGAAATATTAATATAGGAAAAATAAATACTTCAGATTTACTTGCAATCCTATCTACATTTCCCGATATATCATAATGTATAGGTATTTCATTTGGTAAAAATGGAAAAAATATAAAATTCACAAAAAACGGAATAACACTTGTAGCAAATAAAACTTTAACTATACCTTTCATAACAAAACAAATCTCCTTTCTCAATTGTTATCAAAATTATTTAATTAGCTTATCTATTAAACTTTAAACCTTCTCGCAAATATTTGTTAAATTCTGTATAATATATTTAAATTACTACAATATCAAGCTCGATATAAACTTTTATCTCAAGGCAATATGGTAAACAAAGACAAAACATCTCTGTTTACTAACTCTACAACTAAATTTCTTATAAAGTAAAGTAGATAATCATTTAAATAAAATCTTTCATAACTAATTTTCCTTTAAGTATATAACGTAGATATGCATATCAAAATCCTTATATTCCTTCTTTAGATTGGCTTCTTTTTCAAATCCAATATTTTTAAGAACATCTAAAAATTCTGGTTCTTCATCATTATTAGAATAATAAGAAAATCTTACTTTATTAACCTTACAAAACATATTTTTTATAATATATTCTATAATTTCCTTACCTTTATCAACCATAACATCCAAATTGATTTTATTATCAAATACCAATGTACTCAAATTAATTACAGAGGTATTATTTAAATTAGGATTTATAACAGCAATACATTTATACTCGTTATCTTCTGTAATCCCATAGTAATATTCCTGATTGCTCATAATTCTAGATCTTATATTCTGAGGGACATAGTATCCTTTAACTCCAGAAATTAAGAACATTTTACTTCTGTTCTTTTCTATAAAATGACCCGCTTCTGCATACATATCTTCATCAATAGCAGCCACTTTGTAAATTTTATCTTCTTTTTGTTCCTTTAATCCGTCAGCTTTTATAATATTGTATATTTTAAGTAAATTAACTATATTCAAAATATCTTTATTGATTACCTCTTTATTTACTTTACCATATTCCTCTAACATCAACTCCAACACTATATCCGTATCATTATTATCTAGTAAGTACTTGAAAATTTTTACTCCCGTTGAGTTTAATAAAAACTGCTCGGCTGTTTGACGAATTATAACCGCCGATATTTCCTTATCTTCTCTAATAAAAAAATCATCTTTACGTACAAATGTATATTTCATAAGTCCTCCTTAAACTGATTTTTTAATGTAATATTTTAATATTCATTCTTTTAATAAAGAAATTATACAATCAAATTTATTTCTATGTCTTCCCCTTGATATGGTTTAGGCTTAAAACTATTAAATTGATTCGTGCTATATAAAGAATCAATATACTGTCTTACCTTCTCATTCCCCCATATATCCTTATATCCTGCTTCCCAATATTCTTTAAGTGAATGTATTCTTACATCTCCAACTACAATCGGTAAATATGTAGAAACACTCAGCTTACCATCAGACCTTATTTCCATAGAGTAAGAACTCATGTTATTCTTTGTATTTTGAGGCATCCTAAATAAATGATCTAATGGGTCTCCCCATGATACTGTAAAACAACCATCTTGATATTTCTTTTTTAGTATTTCTAATCGTTGTTGTAAAAGCAAATATTCATCAGCTTCCAATCTTAAATTTGACATATTTTCACCTCTACCCATCAAGATTAGAGGCATAAGCCTTAATTCATTTACACCCAGATCTTTAACTAATTTACATAAGCCCTCTATGCTATCTTTATTCAATTTACTAGGGCAACAAGAAACAGCAACTCTAAAGCCTTTTTCTACTGACAATCTAATAGCATTTATAGCCATATCAAAAGCTCCCTGCTTCAATCTTATATTATCATGTAAAAAAGGTCTGTCTCCATCTAGACTTATTTGTATAGTGTTTATACCACTTACTTTTAATTCTTCTAATACGTTTTCATTTATAGTACTACCATTCGTCACTAGGTTTACTATACCACAATTAGAAGCCAACCTCTTAACAATATCATAGACAATTTTACCCCTTATCAATGGTTCTCCTCCACAAAGGCATACACTCATTGGATTCAGTTCACATATCTGTTCAGTAACTTCAACCAATTCTAAATCATTCAAATCCTCGTAAATATTTTCTCCACTATTATTATAACAATGTCTGCAATTAAAGTTACACTTGCTAGTAATTGAAAATGCAACTGAATACGGACCTCTACACTCCCCCAATGTTAGAATTTTTTTATTTTTTTCGCCGTTATACATTTAAGTCACCTCTTCTATAAATTACATTCTGTTGATAAAATTGTACATTTTTAAAGCCAAACTTTAATAATAAAAATTACTTAAATTATTCAATTAATAATTATGCTTTTAACCTAAATCAATTATAAACTAAACTTAGTTTCGTAAAAAAGTATAGCTCTATTTAGCAAATCACTATTTTAAATACCTAATATATTTCTAGTAAATTTTATTTTTTTGGAGAGACAACTGAACTAGTTCCCACTGCCACAGTCCATCCAATTCCTGCTCCTACAATAAACGCTGCACCAGCAACGGTAACAGCCGCTACCAAAACAAACACAACAACCGGTACTCCAGTAGGTTGAGTATTTATGGCTCCATTATCCAAGTCTGACATTGGAATCATTTGAGCTTTTTCATAAGAATCTCCACTCATATTATTACCTCCTTTAATAACTTGAATACATTTTCCGCTCAAATACTATATAACAAAACTTCTATATAGCACTCTAAATAGAGCTTACTTTTTTTATTATTTTTTATAACAAATAAAAAATACTGTTATAAAATCTTTTATATTTCTAACTTACGTAATTGTATATTTTATTATATATTTATAAATTCATCTGAAAGTTTTATTAAGTCAATATCATGACTTGTAATAATCATTATTCTATTTTTTTTATGTTTTTTTATATATTCCATAAGTATTTCTTTTGATTTCTTATCTAAACTTACGGTCGGTTCATCCATTAATACAACCTCTGATTTTTTTGATAAAGCTCTTACTAAAGCTATTTTTTTAATTTCTCCGCCTGATAAACTAACAAACTCTGTATCTATATACCTTCCTAATAAACTATTCAAACCAAAATCACTAATTAACTCTTCCTTCTCATTTTCAGATATTATATCTGGTTCTATCCCTAGGATGATATTTTCTTCAATACTACCCTCGGCTATTTTAGGAAATTGTTCAATAATTGAAAATTTGTATTTTCTATTAAATTCCATATCAATCTGTTCAACGCTAATGTTATTTATTTGATAACTAACATTTTTAAATTTATATAGTCCTGATATTATGTTCATAAGTGTTGTTTTCCCAGAACCATTTACTCCAGTTAATACATAAATTTTTCCTTTTACAAACTTTAAATGTTTATTTGAAATTTTAGTATTGTAAAAAAAAGCCTCCTTACTTAGATTTAAATCTAACGTATCTATTGAATCCAGTCTAATATTCCCATCCTTATCTTTTTCTAAATTAAGCAATTTATTTATCCTGTCTATAGATACATCCATTTCTTTTTTCAATTTACCTAGACTTAAAAAATACCTTACAGAAGTTAAAGCCAAACTAAAGTATGTAGATAAGATTGTGAAGTCTCCTACAGATATTCTCCCTCGAATAACATCTCTTCCACCCATAAAAAAAAGTATGATTTGAGCAATCGTCATACAAATTTTATCAATACTATTGAAAGAATAATTTACTCTTTGCATCCTCATAGACGTAAGATAAAATTTTTTATAAATACTCTCAAAACGATAATTATAAAATTTTTTAAGTACATTATTTTTCACAAACTCAATATCACTAAATTGTTCAAAATACTTTTTAAAATACTTAGTTTGGTCAAATAAAAAATCTTCATTGACGCGAGTTATAATCGTTCTGAAAGAAAGAAATACAACTATATATATCACGGCAATTCCAATCAACAAAAGACTAATATATAAATTTATCTTTATCAATATGCATACAGATGAGATTACTAATAATATATTTATTATTACAGATTGTAATATATTTAGTAAATTGCTTATTAAAAAATCTAAATCTCTGTCTGACATTTGTGCAACTTCTGGAATTGACATTTTTTTTATTTCTAAAATATTGCTATCTCTAAACTGTAAAATTATTATCTTTTTAAGTTCATACAGTATATTGGTACTTGTTTTAACATATAAATAATTGTTAAAGTACCCTGAAACTATACTTATGATAGTTATAACCCCAAATAGTATACAAAATTTTATCAAAATACCCAAATTTATACTGCTAATTAATGAATCTATAAATATACCTGTAACCCTAGGAATTAAAACAGCACTTGCAGAAGTTATCACTCCAACTATAATAAATACAAGTATTAAAAATCTATTTTTTTTAAAATTTTTTTCAAAACTACCAATATATTCACATATATCATCCCCTTAATTTATGTAAGAAAATATCAAATTTTCAGATATTTACTGATAAACTCTTTTTATCAACAATAATCATTGATATAAAAAAATCATACTACTTTTTCACTAACACTTAAAAAAGCATTACGATAACATTCACCTAATGTTTCAGCAATTATTATTGCCTTAGAAATAGAAGGTACAATCAATCCTCTTTTTATATTGCTAATGTATTGTCGAGATAAATTTGACATATTAGATAAATCACTTTGTGTATAACCTATTTTTTTCTTAATTTCATTACATTATTATATATCTTGATTTTTTCCATTACTTACCTCCACTTTATATGGCTTTATTATAACATAATTATTCTTTCTGTACAATATACAGTTGTAAAATTATATATTGTATTTTCTTAGTTGTCAAGACATATGTTACACCTACCACAAAAAAATACAGTTTT
>JASBZE010000100.1 GCA_029983575.1 Peptostreptococcaceae bacterium | reverse complement strand
GAGCAGCTGACTTGTAATCAGCAGGTTGTAGGTTCGATTCCTATCACCAGCTCCATTACTCTAATATTAGAGTAGCGAGACCCATTAGCTCAGTCGGTAGAGCACCTGACTTTTAATCAGGGAGTCCCGCGTTCGAGTCGCGGATGGGTCACTCCTCGGAGAGGTGTCCGAGTGGTTTAAGGAGCTGGTCTTGAAAACCAGTGATGCTTAACGGCACCGTGGGTTCGAATCCCACCCTCTCCGCCAGAAGTGAGGGGTTTAATTTTATATTATGGAGAAGTACTCAAGAGGCTCAAGAGGATCCCCTGCTAAGGGATTAGGCTGGGTAAACCGGTGCGAGGGTTCGAATCCCTCCTTCTCCGCCAGTTGTCGAGGTGTAGCGCAGTTTGGTAGCGCACATGGTTTGGGACCATGGGGCCGGGGGTTCGAGTCCCTCCACCTCGACCATTTTTGTATTCATGTCGATCTTTGGGTCGGCCAAGTCGGTCATGGAACCGGCTATTTTTTTGTAATTAATTAGATTAGTTTATGATATAAATAAAAGAGGAGGATGCATGAAGTTCTTAGAGGGAATTGGTGAAGTTATTTTAAAAGAGAAGGTGTGTTTTCATATGCCAGGTCATGCGAGTTCTAGGATTTTTTCGGAATTAGGCTATGATACTCTGCTAGAAAATATTTACAAGATAGATACTACAGAGATTAATGGAACTGACGACTTACACAATCCAAGCGGGCTTATAAGAGATCTACAGAAGAGGATTTCTAAAACTTACGGTGTTAATGAGTCAATTATTTCTGTAAATGGGTCTACTGCAGGTATTATCTCTTCTATTTCTGCTGCCATCGGTCCTAAAGATAAAATTATTGTCGATAGAGGATGTCATCAATCAGTTTTAAATGCTTTAATTTTCACTGGGGCTGAGTCAATTTTTATAGATGCTAAGATACGTGACAGGGGTATAAATTACGGTGTAAAGACTGATGATGCCATTAGGCTTATTGAAGAAAACAAAGACGCTAGAGCTATTGTACTCACTTCGCCAACCTATTATGGAATAGTGTTAGATATTAAAAAGATATCAGAAATTGCCCATAAATATGATATTATTGTTATAGTGGATGAAGCTCATGGAGCGCATTTTAATTTTTCTGACATCATGCCTAAGTCTTCGGTTTCCCTAGGAGCTGATGTAGTAATACAGAGTTTTCATAAGACTCTTCCCGTTTTAAATCAGTGTTCGGTAATACATATATGCAGTGATAGGATAGATGTTATCAGACTTAGGGATAGTTTGAAAATTTTTGAGACATCAAGTCCTTCGTATATGCTCATGGGAAGTATTGAGATAGGTCTTGATATTGCCAAGAAATATGGTGATGAGAGGATTAAGAAGAATGTAAGATCTATAAGAGAGGTTTCTAAGGAGGCAGAAAATATTGGGTTTACTACTTTTATAGGCGATGATGGGCTGAGGCTTTTTATTTCGGCTGAAAACTTCGGATTTGAAGGTAAGGCCTTTGAGAAGATTTTGAGCGAGGAATATATGATTAATGTCGAGATGAGTAATTACTTCGGTTGTCTGTTTTTGTCAACTATGGCAAATAATGAGGAGGACTATGAATACTTGATGCTCGCTTTAGCAAATATAAGGGAAAATTTAGATGCCCTCAAAAGGAACTACGGCGATGAGTCTTCGATTAATTCTAATTCATCTGAGCTAATAGAGAGGCTTATACCACATTTAAAGAGGGATAGGAAACTAAGTCTCAGGGAGGCTTTTATGGAAGAGTCGGAATTGGTTAATATTGAGAAGTCTGCGGGGCTGATTTGTGCAAAGTCAATAACTCCTTATCCGCCCGGCGTGGCAATGGTTATGCCAGGAGAAGTAATTCAAAAAGAACACGTCGTTTTAATAAATGATTACTTGAGGAGAGGTTTTTCTGTTTATGGAGTGTCAGATGGAAAGGTCAGTGTAGTAAGTCGGTAGTTAATAGCGTAAAGGAAATTAATCGGAAGTTAAAAGACGTAAAAGGGAATTAATTGGCAGTTAAAGGGCGTAAAGGAAATTAATCAGTAAATAAATAAAGATAATAAAAATTTTGGAAATAAAAGAGGAGATACTATGAGTGGCAAGTTGATTATTATAGAAAGTGGAACTGATGCAAGTGGCAAAGCGACACAAACTGAACTTTTATATGAGTATTTAAAAAAGGATCACAAGGTGGTAAAGGTTGAATTTCCAAATTATAAGTCGGATTCATCTGCTCTCGTAAAGATGTATTTGAATGGAGATTTTGGTGAGACAGCAAATTCAGTGGATCCATATATTGCTTCTACTTTTTATGCAGCAGATAGATACGCTTCATTTATGACTGAGTGGAAGAAATATTATGACGAGGGGTATATAATTATTTCAGATAGATATGTGAGTTCCAATATGGTGCACCAGGCATCTAAATTGTCTGGTCAGGAGAGGGAAAAGTTTTTAGACTGGGTTGATGAGTTTGAATACGGTCTGTATAAGATTCCAAGGCCGGATTTGACGATTTTCCTGGATGTACCACTTGAGGTAAGCGAAAAGTTGATGGCAAATAGGAAAAACAAGTTTACGGATAAGGATGAAAAAGATATTCATGAGAGAGATTTGGCTTATCTTAGAGTTACTTATGAAAATGCACTCTACATTGCAAATAAATACCACTGGGATAAGATAAAGTGTGTTGAGGATGGTATGCTTAGGACTGCCGAGGATATTAACGATGAAATCAGGGCTAAAGTAGAGAAAGCCGTAGAAAAGTAGAAAAGGTAAAAGAAAAGCATAGAAAGAAGTAGAAAAGTAGAGAAGCTAATAGAAAATCAGAGAAAGTAGTAGAAAATTTGAGAAAGTCGCAGATTAGTATCGTAAATTGAGAAGGTCGCAGATTAGTATCGAAAAATGCAAATTAAGATGTGAGGTGAGCAGATGTTTGATGAGGTGTACGGTCAAGATTACGTGAAGAGATACTTAGAAAATTCAGTGAGGCAAGGTAGGATTTCAAATGCATATCTTTTTGACGGTATTGAAGGTTGTGGCAAGATGACGACTGCCGTTAAACTAGCTGAGTATCTATGTGGTTCAAGGGACGATGAGACTTCTGATATTGAGATATATAGATTAAATGAGGGTGAAAGCTCACACAAAATAGAGTTAATCAGGTCTATAAATTCATCGATAACTCTCAAGCCACTTTCAGATTACAAAGTCATTATTATCGATGATGCTGATAAGTTAACCGTTCAAGCGCAAAACGCCTTTTTAAAAAATATCGAAGAACCTCCTCTTTTTGTTATAATTATATTAGTGGCATCCAATAGGGATTCAATTTTAGATACGATTAGGTCAAGGTGTGAGATAATTAAATTTAAGGCACTTAGCGAAAATGAAGTTTTTTCATATTTGATGGACAACGGGGCAAATATTGACGATGCTAAGGCGATTTCCAAATACAGCAATGGAAGTATTACTAGGGCAAATGACTTAATTGGTTCTAATGAATTTTCGAATATGAGAAAAGATGTAAAAAATATTATGGAGGTTTTATTAGAGGATGATATCGACGAAAAACTAAGACTCATAGATGTTTTTTCTGATAGAAAGTCTAGAATTTATGAGTTTTTAGATATGATTATAGAAGTGTATTTAGATTTTTATATTATTAAAAGAGGGCTGGATGCGAGTTTGATTTCAAATATCGACAATCTAGAGACCATAAAAAAAATAAATAAGTCAATAATATATTATCAAATATCTAAAATCATTGATATAATAGAAGAGGCGAAGATAAAACTTCGTGCAAATTGTAATTTTAATATAACCATTAACAATATGGTTTTGGAGATAGATGAGGTGATTTAATGAAGAAAATTGTAGGGATCAGATTTAAAAAAGCCGGAAAAATTTATTATTTTGATCCTCAGGATATAGATGTAAATGTTGGAGATGATGTGATAGTCGAAACAGCGAGGGGCGTTGAGTTCGGAGTAGCAGTAATTGGTCCAAAGGAAGTAGAAGAGGAATCCTTGGTAAGCCCGCTTAAACCCATTCTAAGACTAGCTACAATAGATGATAAGATTTTGTATTCGGAAAATAAGGCAAAGGCTAAGGAATGCAGAAAAATATGTGAGGATAAAATAAATGAACACGGTTTGGAGATGTATTTAACTGACTGTGAGTACACTTTTGATAGAAATAAGCTGATTTTTTATTTTACAGCTGATGGAAGGATAGATTTTAGAGATTTAGTAAAGGATTTGGCGGCGATTTTCAGGACGAGGATTGAGCTTAGACAAATAGGAGTTAGAGATGAGGCTAAACTTTTAGGGGGACTTGGTCCATGTGGAAGAAAGCTATGCTGTTCTTCTTGGCTCGGGGATTTTCAGCCTGTATCGATCAAGATGGCAAAGGATCAGAGTCTTTCACTAAACCCTAGCAAGATTTCAGGTGTTTGCGGTAGGCTTTTCTGTTGTCTTAAATATGAGTACGACAACTATGCAGAGGCGCTTAAACACTTGCCAAACCCTGGTTCAATCGTTAAAACACCTAATGGCAACGCAGAGGTTGTAGATGTAAATCCCCTTGTCGCTCAGATTAAAGTTCGTTTTGAGGATTCTACATGCGAGTATTTTGAAGTGACAGATATAAAAATCATTAAAAAGTCTAAAAACTACGATCACTCTAAGGGAGAAGAACACCTAGATGCCCATGAGCTTAAAGAGCTTAAGATGCTTGAGAAGGAATAGTTTAGGGGTAATTAAGAGACAATTAAGAGATAATTAAGAGATAATTAAATAGATAATCGATAAGTAATTAATAGGTAGTTAATAGATGATGAAGAGGTAATTATGAGAGATTTGGATTTAAAAGACTCTGAGGTTATTGACGATCTACAGATAAGGGGATATAAGATTATCCAAGACAATGACGGATTTAAATTTGGAATTGACGCCGTATTGTTATCTAATTTCGTAAAGGCCAAAAGAGGGAGTAAAATATGTGAATTAGGTACGGGGACAGGCGTTATTTCCCTACTTATTCACGCAAAAAATCCAGGGGTTTCAATTGATGCCGTAGAAATTCAAAAAGATGTAAGCGAAATGGCGAATAGGTCTATTTTACTAAATGGAGTAGAAGACGATATTAGGATAATAAATGGAGATGTCAGAGAGATATTTGATTTTCTCGATAAAAATTCCTATGATATAGTCGTTTCAAATCCGCCATATATGTCATCGGGTCCCGGCATAAATAAAAATGATAAAAAGGCTATATCCAGGCACGAAATAACGCTGAATGTAGAGGATATTTTTAAAGCGGTATCCGGACTTTTAAATAACAGAGGTAGGTTTTTTATGATTCATAGGCCGAACAGACTGGCGGATATTATGTATTACGCTAGAAAATACAGGGTTGAACCTAAGGTCGTCCGTTATGTTCATCCTAAGGCAGGGGAAGCTCCAAACATGGTTTTGATTTCATTTACGAAGGGGGCAAATCCCGAGATAATTATGGAAAAACCGCTCATTGTTTATAATGATGATGGGAGTTATACCGATGAAATAATAGATATTTACGATAATAAACTCAGGTAATGATAGAAATAAATAAAAAAGAAAGTAAAATTAAAGGAAGAAAATCGAAGTAAAATTAAAGGAAGAAAATCAAAGGAAGAAAATAAAGAGCGAAAAAAGCAATAAAAATAAAGAGCGAAAAAA
>JASBZE010000099.1 GCA_029983575.1 Peptostreptococcaceae bacterium | reverse complement strand
ATAATAAATTAGAAAATAGCTAAAAAGTAAAGACATAACAGACTTATCATGTTATAATTAAAGATGGGTCTGTTATTTTTTTTTGCTAGGTGTGGGACAAAAGTTTATTATTGGGACTCTTAATGTCCATCAGATGAATTTAAAAAAATTCTCCTGGTGTTGATCATATGAATTTATAAGGATTTATCTATTTTCTTTGATCTCCATCGATCGAAATAATAAACATATGATTTTGTTTTTCATCAAAAGTAATAGGGAATAAAAAAAATAGCAACGCAAATTAGAAGGTTGTTTTTAAAATTTTATATATGAAATAAATTGATTAATTAGGAGGAAATTATGAAAACTATCGGAGTTTTGACAAGTGGTGGAGATGCACCTGGAATGAATGCCGCAATCAGAGCGGTTGTAAGATCTGCAATTTACTATGGCTACAAGGTTTTAGGAATTAACAGAGGTTATAGGGGAATCCTAGAGGAAGACATCGAGGAAATGGGACTTTCTTCTGTTGGTGATATCATCCAAAGAGGTGGTACTATATTGAAGTCTTCTAGATGTGAAGAGTTTAAAACTGAAGAGGGAAGGGTCAAAGCTGTAGAGGTTTTAGAAAAGTATGGAATTGACTACCTAATAGTTATTGGAGGAGATGGTTCATTTAGAGGTGCTGAGAAATTAAGTGAATTAGGATTTCCAGCGATTGGAATTCCAGGAACTATAGATAATGACCTAGCGTACACAGATTACACAATAGGGTTTGACACTGCCCAAAACACTGTAATAGACGCTATAAGTAAGATAAGGGATACATCTTCTTCGCACGAAAGAATCAATATAATTGAAGTAATGGGAAGAAATTGTGGGGACCTCGCACTCTTTACAGGTCTTGCCGGCGGTGCGGAATCAATCATCATACCAGAAAGGGTAATGGATGTTGAAGAGGTAGCTCAAAGACTTGAAACAACACAAAAGAGAGGTAAAAAACACAGTATCATCGTTCTTGCTGAAGGCGTAGAAAAGATCGAGAGCGCAGGGTTCTTAAAGGATAAATTAACAGAATTAGGTAATTTCGACGTTAGGGTTACCGTGTTAGGGCACGTTCAAAGAGGTGGAAGCCCTACTGCTTTTGACAGAGTGTTGGCAAGTAGACTAGGATTTAAAGCCGTCGAGTTGTTAATAGATGGTAAGTCATCGAGAGTCGTTGGAATTAAAAACAATGAAATTATAGATTTGCCAATAAAAGAGGCATTACAAGAAAAGAAAGAAATTGACAAGAACATTTATGAAATGGCAAAAATACTGTCAATGTAGGAGGAGAAATGATAGACAATATGAAAAAGACAAAGATTGTTTGTACATTGGGACCAGCATCAAATACTGAGGAAGTCTTAACTGCGCTTGCATCAAACGGAATGAACGTATGTAGGCTTAACTTCTCACACGGTTCTCATGAAGAACACAAGGAGAGGATGGACTTAGTTAAGAAGGTCAGAAAAAATACTGATATTCCATTGGCTTTGATGCTTGATACAAAGGGTCCTGAAATTAGGACGGGAAATTTTGAAGGAGATGTGCTTTTAGAGACTGGAGATAAGTTTGATATACATATGAATGACATCATGGGTAATAAAGAGGCTTGTTCCGTTTCATACAAGGACTTATACAAAGATGTAAAAGCTGGGGATACTATATTGATTGACGACGGTCTTGTTGGGTTGGTTGTTTATGATATAGTTGATGTAGATGGAGATAAGGTCATAAAGACAACTGTTCAAAACTCAGGTGTTGTAAAATCTCACAAGGGTGTCAACGTGCCAGGAGTTAAGATAAATTTACCAGCTATAACTAACAAAGATATAGAAGATATAAAGTTTGGTATTGAGCAGGGAATAGATTTTATAGCGGCTTCATTTGTTAGAAAGGCTTCTGACGTTCTTGCTATCAGAGAGATTCTAGAAAAGCACGATGCTAAACAGATACAGATTATTTCTAAGATAGAAAATCAAGAAGGCGTTGAAAACATCGATGACATACTTAAGGTCTCTGATGGAGTAATGGTTGCGAGAGGTGATCTAGGAGTTGAAATTCCTACAGAAGAGATACCAATCGTACAAAAGCTTCTGATCAGAAAGTGTAATGACATCGGTAAGCCAGTTATCACGGCAACTCAAATGCTTGATTCGATGATAAGAAATCCAAGGCCAACTAGGGCAGAGGTTACAGACGTTGCAAATGCGATTTACGATGGAACTGATGCAATCATGCTCTCAGGGGAAACAGCAGCAGGGAAATATCCTGTAAATGCCGTTATGACAATGAATTCGATAGCGAATAGAACAGAAAAAACCCTAGACTTTGAAAGATTGATGGAGGAAAGAGCACATAAAAATATAGATATAACCGATGCGATTTCTCATGCGACTTGCTCTACAGCAATTGACTTAGGTGCTTCTGCAATACTTACTTGCACATCTTCAGGACTTACTACTAGGATGGTATCTAGGTTTAGACCTAAGGCTCCAATAATTGCAGCAACAGCAAGCGAACATGTTATGAGAAGACTTCAATTAGTTTGGGGTGCATATCCTGTTAAGACATCATTTGAGGGAAATACAGATGATGTAATAGCTAAATCAGTTGATGCAGCTAAGGATAAAGGATATATTAACCCAGGCGAGATAGCTGTAATTACAGCAGGAGTTCCAGTTGGAAGAAGTGGTAAGACAAACTTAATCAAAGTAAGCACAGTGACACAAGTTCTAGCTAAGGGTGTAGGAATTGGAGAAAATTCAGCTGACGGAATAGCTAGAGTATTTGTAGATGGAAAAGCTCCGGAAGTATTTAACGATGGAGATATAATCGTATCTTCATATACTGATAAGGGAATGAACGAATACATAGAAAGAGCTTCAGCGATAGTTACAGAATTTGGTGGAATGACATCACATGCTGCCATCGTTGGAATAAATCTATCAAAACCTGTAGTAGTTTCTGCAGAGGGAGCTCTTGATAGAATTAAAGATGGCGCTGAGATAACAGTCGATACTAAGACAGGTGCTATCTACGCTGGAATTACTCAAGTTTAGTTGACAAAACTGGATAACTAAAATTAAGTTGACGAAGCTGGATAATTATAGTTTAGTTGATGAAGTTGGCAACTAGAGTCTACTAGAGGAAGCTAGATAACTAAAGTTTAATTGACGACAATAAATTTAGAGGATGGCAAAAAAGTCATCCTCTTTTTTATTGAAATAAAAAAATATTTAATTACCTTAACTTTTTCTTAAAAATTTCGTTAATTTATAGATTTTAGTGGTATAATAGTTAATAACAATTATGACTTGGGGGTGTAGTTATGGATAAAAAATACGAAAGAATTTTGGTGGCAGTAGACAAGAGCGAAGGATCAAAACTCGTTTATCAAAGGGCTATAAGAAATGCAGTAGCCAGTGAAGCCAAGCTTGCGATTTGCTATGTTATTGAAACTGTAGACTATGGTACTGTAATATCAATTGAGCCTGCACTTATTGACAAGGCAAAGGCAAATGCAATGACTTATTTAAATAAGATAAAAGAGGAAGCTCTAGCAGAAGGGGTCAAAGATGTAGAAATTTTCTTGGAAGTAGGGGATGTTAAGAGAGTAATTGTTGAGAGAATCGCAGGAAAATACGATCCAGATTTGATCATATGTGGTGATAGAAAGCTTAAAAAGATAGAATATCTATTCTTAGGAAGTGTTTCTAACTACATAGTTCACAGGGCAACTTGCGACGTACTAGTTGTAAAACGTGATTAGATTTGATTGAACTTAAGTTTAATAATTAATAACCTAAAAGCTGAAATTTCGTGATGGCATGGGAGTGCTTTGCATATCCCATGTCATCTTTTTGCAAAATTAATTGTTAATCATGAGTTGGACAGATTGTAGAAGCCACTTTTTTAGTCTATTAAAAAGAGAGTGAGAGGTCGTTTTTTGCATGAGTGAAGTTTGGTTAGTTTTGGCTAACCATGGTTAAAATTTAATAAATTTGAATAAGGTATGTCTTATGTGGTATAATATGAATGTAAGAAAATATGGTAATTATATTTGCCCCACGCAATCACCTCCTTTCATGGAGGGAGGGACAAAACCATTATATCATGGATAGAGCCTTAAATGGCTCTTTTTTGAACCAAAGACTTAAATGCAAGCTATTGCCTGGCATGAGAAATTAGTCAAATGGTATTATTTTTGTGTACAATAAACTAGTTTTATATGATAGTATATAAAGTAAAATAAAAAGTAAGTAAATTAGATGATAGTAAATTAGAAAGTAAGGTAGAAGATAAGGAAGTTAATATGAGAAAAAATAAAAATAGTAGAGAACTAAATGAGGTTAGGGTCGAAAAAAATAAGATATATCGAGTTGAAATAATAGATATGGCTAGCACTGGTTCTGGTGTTTGTAAAATTGGAGATATGGCGGTATTTGTAGACGGTGGGCTCGTCGGAGATATACTGGATATAAAGATAGACCTCGTCAAAAAAATTATGCTAACGGAAGGATAATAAAACTCGTATCCCCATCAAAAGACAGGGTAAAAAGAGTCTGTTCAGAGGATTTGAGACTTTGCGGAGGATGTCAGATTCAAGAGCTAGACTACAAAAAACAGCTTGAAATCAAGGAAAACTCTGTGAGACAAGCAATGGCGAGAATTGGGAATGTCGAAAATATCGACGATATATTAAGTCCGATTATCGGTATGGAGAACCCATTTTTCTATAGAAACAAGGGCCAGTATCCAGTTAAAAGAGAAGAAGGGAAGCTAAAAATCGGTTTTTACAAGAAAAAAACTCATGAAGTCATGGATACTGATCTTTGCGTGATACAAGATGAGGGAAATGAGGAAATTATTAAGCTTCTTAGAAATATAATCGAAGAAGAAAATATAAGTATCTATGATGAAAAGACTAAAAAGGGAGTTTTAAGGCATATTATTATCAGGACTGGCGATATTGAAAATGCTGATGATATTTATGGCGTTAAAGAGAATGAAAATATAGATAAAGCCAAAGAGAAAATGGTAGTTTTGGTTTGTAATGAATCAAAGTCAAAAATCGAGGATAAGGTCCTTAAAAAAATCGACGAAGAATTAAAGAAAAATATTCCCGGATTTAAAACATTGGTAGTAAATATAAACAACAAACACACCAATGTAATACTAGGACATCAAAATAGGATTATCTCTGGAACTGGAGAAATACGGGGTAAGATAGGAGATATAGTTTTTTCGATATCACCGCAATCATTTTTCCAAGTAAATCCAGTGCAGACGGAGGTACTATACAAAAAAGCCTTGGAATATGCCAATCTGAGCGGCAACGAAGAAGTTTTCGACATATATTGTGGAATTGGCACAATTTCTCTATTTTTAGCTAGAAATGCTAAAAAAGTAGTCGGGATAGAAATAGTTGAGCAGGCGATAATAGACGCCAAGAAAAATGCTAAGCTAAATGGAATGAAAAACACAGAGTTTTTTGCAGGAAAAGCTGAGGAAGTCGTGCCTAATCTGTATTCGGAAGGAAAAACTGCAGACGTCGTAGTGGTAGATCCGCCTAGAAAGGGATGTGATGAGAAAGTTCTCGATACTATTGTGAAGATGAATCCGAAAAGGCTTGTTTATGTTTCTTGTAATCCGTCGACCCTTGCGAGGGATGTGAAGTATTTGAGGGAGTTTGGGTTTGTGGTTGAGAAGGTTCAGCCGGTTGATCTTTTTCCTCATACAACACATGTAGAGACGGTAGCGTTATTGTCCAAACTCGATGTCAATAATCATATAGAGGTTGAAA
>JASBZE010000098.1 GCA_029983575.1 Peptostreptococcaceae bacterium | reverse complement strand
CTAAAATACATGGCGATTTTTACATTTTAGTTAACAAGTTTATTTAACTAACAAGTTTATTTAATTTTTTTATTTCGAATACAATAAATATAAATGCTACCACTGATGCCAGTCCATCTGATATTGCGTTACTCATATAAATACCCGTCGGACCTAGCCTAGGAGCTAATATCAACATTGCAGGAACCAAGATAACTCCGTACCTCAAAATCAACAAAAACGTCGAAAGCCTTGGCCTTTGTACTGCCACATAGTACTGAGTTATAATGGTTTGAGGACCTATTAGAGGTATCATAAACAAGTATATCTTTATACCGTGAGACGCTATTTTTAAAAGCTCGGCATCATCTGTAAATATCGAAACTATCTCTCTAGGGAACACCTCTACCAATATAAACACCAAAACCGAAATTATAAACGAATACAAAAGCCCGAGTTCAAGAGCTTTTTTTACGCGGTCAAACTGCCTGCTCCCGAGATTATATCCAATTATCGGCTGAGTTCCCTGAACAAATCCATAGACTAACATATGATAAAAACTAAATACAGTCGTTATTATCGTAATCGATGCCACATCTAAATCCGAACCGTAAAAAACGAAATTCTTATTTATATATACATTTAAGACGGAAGCTAGTATCTGTACCCAAAATGATGGAGAACCTTGAGCTATAATGTCTTTTAATACCTTTAGTTCACCTGAGTACTTCTTAAACCTAAGCTTAATAACGATGTCACCTTTCCTAGAAAAGTAGTATATTATAAATATGGTAAAACACGTCTGACTTATTACCGTAGCTAGGGCAGCACCTGCTACTCCCATCTTAAATACAAATATCAAAAGCGGGTCTAGAAATATATTTAAAATTGAGGTGTATAAAACTGCCAACATACTGACCTTAGCATAACCGATACTCCTGAGGGAATTGTTTAAACAATATCCCGGTATCCCAAATACAGATCCTAGCATGAGTATTAGTAAATAATCCCTCGCGTATGGGTAAACCTCTTTTGAAACCGACAACATCGAGAAAAGAGGATCTAAAAATAAAAATACCAAGACCCCAAAAACTGCCATCGAAATTGTAATCGCCTTGAAAGCCGTGTGCAGAATTTTCTCTGCTCCATCGTAATCTCCCTCTCCGATTTTTACGCTGACCAGTGTTGAAGAACCAAGTCCCAAAAGCAGTACAACAGCCATTTGAAGAAGCTGTACAGGCATGGTTATACCGACTCCAGATAGGGCTAGAGGGTCGACCTTACCTATGAAATACCTATCCGCTATATTGAAAATAGCCGAGCTGAGCATTCCTAGAGTTGCAGGAATACTCAAAGACCACAGTAATTTATTAACTTTTTCTCCTCCCAGCCTATCCTTCATAACTTCTCCTTAAATAATAAACTTATTTTGCTGATTTATAGCCCCTTTTCTAATAATTTATAGCTTCTTTTATATTGCGAACTTATTGAGTTATTATATTCTAATATATTGCGAACTTATTGAGTTATTATATTCTAATTAATAGACTCGTGTTCTTTCGCTATCTGATCAAAATCCTTTATCTTCTTCTTTTTCTTAACTACATCGTAACTGAACCCCTCACCTTCTACCTCGTTTATCTTTGAAACATAGACGAAGGCCTTTGGGTCGTAAGCTGATACAAACTTCTTTATCTTTAGGTAGTCATCTCTGTCGACTATGGTGTTTATAATATTTTTATCCTCCCCGGAATAACCCCCGTGAGCCTTGTAAATGGTACTTCCCCTATTTAAATACTTAATTATAAATTCGTTAATATTATTATAGGCTACATCACTTGTAGACACAATCATCAGGTTGTACTTGGAATTAAATCCCTCAATTATCTTGTCTACAACTAGCGAGTTTAAAATAACACCTAGGAGAGCATATAGTCCTAACTTAGCACCATAAGTGAGTCCAGCGGCAATTGTTATTATACCGTCTGAGATTATTAGCCCCATACCCAAAGAAAACCTAGTGTACTTTTCGAAAATTTTTCCCACTATATCGGTTCCTCCCGTAGAAGCATTCTGGTTAAGCACAAGCCCGTGACCAATCCCTCCAATCATTATACCAAAGATTAGATTAATAAACATATCATCAGTCAGTGGTTTATCCATAGGAAATAAAGTCTCGAAAACCCATACGACCAATGAGAAAAACATCGATGCGTATAACGTATATCCTCCAAACGCTCGTCCCAAAAGTACAACCCCAAGCACAAAACATATCAAATTTAGTATAAATAATATTGCACTCACCGGTAGAAATTTAAATACGGTGTTTAGAACTATAGCAAGTCCGGAAGCTCCTCCAACGACGAGATTTGCCGGTACTAAAAAGAAATAAAATCCGGTCGTCATTATTATTACACCTATATTTACAAATAAAAATTCCTTGAAATCAAATTCATTTAAAACCTTTTTAAACTTATCGCTCATACAGTCACCCTTTCAGATTATTAAAACACCCATCAAAATGTAGATAGCATACCTATAACACAAAATCGCCAACAGACAAATAATATTCCAATAAATATTATAGCAAATTTTTGTATAAGTCGGTAAGTATTTTATGCAATCAAAATTGCTGACCCTATTTCTGATTAATTACAGCTTTCAGGTCAGCATTTTTAGGTTTTTATATTATATTTTGGTTATTACTAAATTAGAACAGTAGGTTATCAGCTCCGGCAAATGGATAATCTAAGGCTGCAAGAGCTAAAACATTTAGGTAATGCCATGGTCTGTCAAATTCCGGTTGGAAGAATATATCCGAAAGAGCTAGTTCTTCAAGAGTCCACTTCGATGCAATTGCAATCGAAAGCGCCGCTATACTTCCTGACACATCGTACTTAGACATCAACTGTCCACCCAGTATAACATGAGTATCCTCATCGAAATATATCTTCATATGAACTAAATTGTTCTCTTTTCTCATAAAGTCAGGATAAATCTTCTCCTCGACGTATTTAGACGCTACCTTTCCATCGTAAAGCTTAGTAGAATTCTGTGATATTCCAGTACTTACAAAATTGTAATCAAAAAATGAAAGTGCTGAAGTACCATTTACAGCAGGCATTTTTACATCTTTGCCCATTGCATTAAGTGCTGCCACTACACCTTGTCTACGCGCCAATATAGCTAGGGCAATATTTAACTTCCCGCCTGTAGGAGCATACGGTATGTAAGTGGCGTCTCCACCTGCATATACGTCCTCAGCAGAAGTTTTTAGGTACTCGTCAGTTATTACAAATCCCCTATCGTCAACTTCGATGGCATCTGACAACCACTTAGCGTCAGGTCTAACTCCAACTGCTACGATAACGGCATCTGCATCATAACTTCCCTTATCTGTTATAACCTGTGTTACCTTACCATTTTCTCCTTTGAAAGATTCAACTTTCTCGCCGCCCTTAAACTTAAATCCGTGTTTAGATCCTTCTTCCTGTAATATATCAGTGAGCTCTTGATCTAGGTATGTATTTAAAATTCTAGGGGCTAAATCTACAACAGTTACGTCTATTCCTGCCTTGGCGTATGACTCAGCAACCTCAAGTCCTATATATCCTCCTCCAACAACTACAGCCTTTTTAGCTTTTTGCATAGAATCGAAAACGTCTTGAGTGTCATCTGGTCCACGGAAAGTATGAACTCCTTCTAAATCAATTCCCTCAAATGGAGGTTTTACAGCTACTCCACCCGGGCTTAGTAACAATTTATCATATGTTTGAGTTTCTTCTCCCTCAGGAGTCTTAAACCTAATTTCCTTTTTCTTTGGATCAAGTCCAATTACGTCTGAATTTATATGTATATTAATTCCTTGAGCTTTGTATGACTCTACATTGGCAAAGTGAAGCTCATCAAGTGACTTAGATATCCTATCTAAGTATGATTGGCTACCTCAGCCCATGAATGATGCACCTGGTCCACGCTCATATAGGTGAATCTCAGCATCAGGCTCATTTTTTAGTATTGTCTGTACCGCTTCATAACCAAAGTGGGATGTTCCCACAACAACGTATTTCATAATTTACCTCCATAAATAAATTAAATATTTTATTAGCCATGAACTAAAAACGACAGCATAGATTATTAAACTGAGAAACTATCTTATTTATTTTGCCATTTATAAATTATTTCGTTTTAATATTTATAAAAATTATGCTATAAATAAAAAATTCTTTAATAAATAATCAGTTGTTTAATCTATACAAACTATATACCATATAGATACTATCTATAAACACCCAATTGATAAAAACTTTAAATTATTTTTCAAAATCAATTAAGATTTGTATATTTGTCTTCAGCTTATATTTATCTTTAGTTCATATGCTTATATTTTTCTTTAGCTCATATTTCTTTCATATATGTTTATTAGATTTAACACTCTTAAAGAGGTAAATTTCATATGAAATTAAATAAAGTTATTTCTAAATGATCGTAAAATATTATTAAAATATCATATGATATAAACTTATAATAGCTAGGTCTATTATTGTTTTTATCTATACTTCGTCATAAATGATAAAAATCAGCAATTTTATGATATAGTATTAATTAGGCTTAATAATTTAATATGCGGAGGTAAAATTTTGATAGGAATCGGTCTATTTTTTTGGGGATTTTTAATTATTTATGGAATTATAATGATGTTTCTATCCCCTAAGACAGAAACAATCGGTGGATTTTTTCGAGGCGAGGATAAACACGGAAAATCCGCTTCTCCATTTATGTTGACAGCGAGTATATTCATTAGTTGGATTTTCGCTAAATCCGTTACAAATGCTGCAAACCTAGGTGCTCAGTACGGAATAGTCGGTGGTGTCGCATATGCTACTTACTGGCTTTGCATACCTCTTGCCGGTTTTGTAATCTATAGGTTGAGGACAAAGTACCATGCGAGCGGACTAGTTAGTTTTTTGACAGAAAATTACGGAAAGGCTGCTTCTATAGCATTTTCAGCGGCAATTTTAATCAGACTTTTTAATGAGGTTTGGAGTAATACATCAGTCGTTGGAGGCTATTATGGTGAGTCTGGTAGCAAGGGATTTATCATAGCAGCAATATTATTTACCGTAATAACTCTGGTTTATTCGGTAAAGGGAGGACTTAGAAGTTCAATTGTAACAGATTCTATTCAAGCTGTGATATTTGTATTTTTTGTGGCATGGGTAGTGGCCCTAATTCTTCCAAAGCACTCTGTTGGCGAGATGGTACACACAGGAAGTTGGAAATTAGATACAGGTGTCGACATGTTATTGGTGTCAGCCCTACAAATTTTAAGTTATCCATTCCACGATCCAGTTCTTACGGATAGGGGTTTTATATCCGAAGAAAAGACTATGCTAAAAGCCTTCATAGTTTCTGGATTACTAGGATTTGTGGCGATTGTCATCTTTAGTTTTATAGGTATACACTCTCTGTTGGAGTCAATGCCACTTTCTGATAACATGCCAGCCGAGCTCGGCAGAACTATGGGAACTTGGGCTTATTTCATAATGATCGTAGTCATGGTTTCAGCTGCTGGTTCTACTCTAGATTCAACATTTTCATCATTGGCAAAGCTAACTGCATATGACTTGCCTAGGATGAGCGGAAAGGATTTGGGTGAACGCTCAAGAAAAATAGGAATAATTGTTATGATTGTGGTAGCAGTTGTTGGAAACCTACCTATGATTATGGGTACGGATATCCTTAAAGCCACAACAATTTCCGGTACTATGGTTATTGGATTGGCCCCTATATTTATATTACATGGAGTAGTAAAACCTACTAAGCTAGGATTTCATCTAAGTTTTTGGATAGGGATAGCCTTGGGATTTTTGATGACCATTGGCGCGGTACCAGAAATATTCGCAATAGGTACAGGAAAGCAGGCACTGTTACTCGGCGTCAATCTATACGGACTTATTTTATGTACATTGGGTTATATCTTGCCAGGTGTAATC
>JASBZE010000097.1 GCA_029983575.1 Peptostreptococcaceae bacterium | reverse complement strand
TGTAACGTTGTAGCTTGCCTACCAGTGAACAAACATCGATTCAAAACCCTTTATTCTCACCACTCAAAAAATCGAAAGACCTGCATTAACTAACCAGCATTGTAGCCTTCAATAAACGCCTTTATAAATATCCTCTTCGCTTCCGGCACGTTATCTTTCTCTATTGGGCTATCCCCTTCCAGTCCATCAAATATCTGTGCAGCTTCAGCTTCTAAGTTCCCACTTTGGCCGCTCGCCTTGTAGTCCTGTCCACTACTGTAACCTGCATTATAGATATCTTTTTTCAAGCTGTCATCTAACTTTGACTCTTTTTTTACCGCTGGACCATTATTTCCATTATCTGGGGCATTTTTTTGCTTTTCTTCTTCAGCAGCGGAATTTTTCTCTTTTTCCTTGTCTTTTTCATTTTGTTTCTCTTTATCTTTTTCGCTTGGATCTTCTTTCTTATCGCTTGGCTCCTTGTTCATATCGTCAGCCTTCTCTCCTCTTATAGCTTCGATTTTAACCCTGGTAGCCGTCATAAGCTTATTGAAATCATTGAATATAGTCTTGTATTCCTCCATATCCTTGTCAAAAACATCCCTGTCCTTATACACGTTGTCAGAAGCATCCTCAACAACCCTAAAAGCCTTTAAAAGTTGCTGTTTTGCATCCATAAGGTCAACATACTTAACAGCAGAAGATTCCAGTTCATCTCTATTAGTAACTAAATTATTTTTAATATCTTCATTTTCATTTTTGCCATCTGGCTGCTGTTGTCTAAGCTGTGATAGTTTTTCAACATCTCCCTTTAACTCTTGGAAAAATGATAGTATTAGCTTGTATTCAGCAGTTACCTGTTCCACGTTTGACTCAGTAACCTTATCTATCACTTCCTCCTTATTTTTCGTGCTGCATCCAGTCACTACTAATGTTAATGCTAGACATACAGATATAATCGAAATAAGTTTCTTATACATATTACACCTCCTCTTAGGTATTATAACCCAGATTTAAAGAAAATGCAAAAAAGCTGTGATAAATGAGAATTGCCTACATCTATCACAGCCAAATCAACTGTTCACATTAATAATCAGTTAAGTTAATCGCCGCTTATACCTTAAATTAGTCACTTAATTATATTAGCTACTAACACTTACTAATTCTACTAGCAGGTACTAACTACTGATTAATAGTGAAATTATTCATATATTCTTCGATTTCTTCCGCTGTACCAAATTCAAGAACTTTTTCAACTAATTTTTCCATATCAGAAATATTTACGTTTGTAACTAGATGTCTAGCTCTCAATATTGATATTGGGGACATAGAAAATTCATCAAGACCCATACCCAAAAGAAGTGGTATCATCTTTTGATCTCCGGCGGACTCTCCGCACATACCAGCCCATTTGCCAGCCTTGTGAGCATTTTCTATTACAAGTTTGATAAGCCTTAAAACAGCAGGGTTAAACTGGTTGTATAAATAGCTTATCTTTTGATTCATCCTGTCAACAGCACAAGTATACTGAATTAAGTCGTTTGTACCTATTGAGAAGAAGTCTACGTGCTTAGCAAGTATATCTGAGATAACAGCAGCAGCAGGTATTTCTATCATCATACCTATTTCTACATCTTCTGAAAAATCAACGCCCTCGCTCTTAAGCTCTGACTTAACCTCTTCACATACTTTTTTAGCCTCTAGAAGCTCTTCAAGAGAAGAAATCATCGGGAACATTATTCTAAGTTTTCCGTGAACACTCGCCCTATACAAAGCCCTTAGTTGAGTTTTGAAAATGTCCTTTCTGTCAAGGCATATTCTGATAGCCCTGTAACCAAGGAATGGATTCATTTCCTTTTCCATATCAAAATATGAAAGCTCCTTGTCTCCTCCGATATCTAGAGTTCTAATGATTATCGGCTTTCCATCCATACCCTCAAGTACAGACTTATACGCCTCGTACTGTTTGTCTTCTGTTGGGAACTCATCGCTATCCATGTATAGGAATTCAGTTCTGTAAAGACCTACACCCTCAGCATCGTTTTTGATAAGCCCTTCGACATCATTAGGAGTTCCTATATTTCCGGCAAGCTCAATCTTCTTACCATCCTTAGTGACACTCTCTTTTCCAATCAACTTTTCAAGTGCCTTCTTTTCTTCTTCAAATTCTTTTTTAAGCTTAGCGTACTCTTCTTTTTTGCTATCGTCAGGATTTACTACTACCTCTCCAGTATCTCCATTAAACGCTATGAAATCACCGTCTTTAATGTTTTCAGTGGCATTAGAAAGTCCTACGATTGCTGGAATTTCAAGAGTTCTAGACATGATTGCAGTATGAGAAGTCCTTCCCCCTATATTTGTCAAAAATCCTAAGACCTTAGCCTTATTCATAGTTGCAGTGTCTGAAGGAGTTAGATCGTGAGCAACTAAGATAACCTCATCTTCTATTGAACTTAAATCAATAACCTTAATACCTAAAATATGCCTAAGAACCCTATCAGAAACGTCCTTGACGTCAGCTGCTCTCTCTCTCATGTAATCATTGTCCATAGATTCAAACATAGAGACGAACATATCTCTAATCTCTTGAACCGCATAATCAGCATTTACGCTGTCAGTTTTTATCTTTTCTTCAGCAGCACCTATAAACTCAGGGTCCTCTAAAACCATAAGGTGAGCGCCAAATATTTCAGCCTCAGCCTCGCCAAGCTCTTTAGCTGCCTTTTCCTTAACCTTTTCAAGTTCAGACTTTGATAGCTCTACAGCATCTTGAAGTTTTTTAACTTCTGCATCAACGTCCTTTATATTTTGCTTTTTTACTTCAAGCTCCTTGTGCTCGATTACAAGCGCATTACCTAGGGCAATCCCTGGTGAAGCTCCGATACCCTTTAATGACATTAGCCAATCCTCCTTAAATATAAGAGTGTATTATCTCTAAATATGAATTTAGCCTCGGTTATGAGGCTAAACATATCTTGCTTGAGTAAACTTATCTCGTTAGATAATATTACTCACCAAATCCAGATTCAATAAGAGCTACTAATTCATTTAGTGCTTGCTCTTCATCTTCTCCGCTAGTCACTATTTTAATTTCCTTACCTTTTCCTAGTCCTAATCCCATGATACCCATTATAGACTTTGCATTTACCTTCTTTTCTCCGGCAACTACCTCTACAGAAGACTTAAATTCAGAAGCCTTCTTAACGAATATACTAGCTGGTCTAGCGTGTAATCCTGTTTCATTTATTATTTTTACTACTTTTTCCATTTTTTACCTCCGTAAATTTATTTTCTAGGGACTTTTTATGTCCCCTATTTTAATCCTTGTTCCCAGGCACTATCTCTATTATACTATGAAATATGATTTTTTTCACTATTTTTTTAAATATTTTTACTTTCCTTAAATCCATTAATTATTAATGAAATAATGTTGCCTCTATTTAGCTTTGCGTAGTCTTCATCGCTTTTATTTAAAACAGCCCTGAGTATATTAAATCTTTCAAAATTATCCTTATACTTTTCTATGGATTCCTTATCTATTACGATAGTTTTCTCAACCGCCTCGATAGTCTTGTCGAAATCATAAATATTTAACCTGTCCAAGCCTTGCTCGATAAGTTTTTCCTCGTATATAGATGATAGAAAATCAGAGTAAGTAAAATCTTCATCCAAATTTAAAAGCTTTCCAACCTCAGGAATTATCACCTCCACAATGGTCCTCTCTTTTGATTTCTTTTTTCCTACTCCAAAAATCTCAGAAAGTGCTTCAACTGTTTTCTCATCTAAAGACAAGATCTTATTCAAAAAATACCTTTCATCGTGTTTCTCGTCATTTTTAAAGTAGTATTTATTTCCAAAAAGCCTGTGATAATGCCTATATGTGTCTAGATACCCAAGTTTTATTAGATAGTTAACATGCTCTTTATCGAAATTGAAAAGTCCTCCCAAGTTTTCCCTAGGTATGATTACATCGACTTCACTTTCTAGCTCCCTATCTTTATTTGGCAGTAGTTTAGCTGTAGTCTCAGTATTTACCCTGACTAGGACGATTTTTTCATAACCGAGGTCATAAAGCGGAGTTATGGCTATATTGTCGTAAAAAGCCCCATCTAAGCTAATTCCTCCGTTTCTTCTAATCGCTCTAAAAATTGGCAGAGAAGCACTATCTACAATATCCTTATATGCCGTGCCCCTTTTTTTCGTTCCTATCTTTACGTATTCAAAATCTACCCTCTTGTTGACCTTGACAGATGTGACGAAAAAATCCTTGCCTTTTTTTATTATCTTATCCTCGTCAATTACCTTTGATAGGTATTTTTTTAGGGGTGAAATGTCAAAGCCGTCAATCTCAATGGCCTTTATTACCGCCTGAGCTATCTTGCCTATGTTTTTTACCTGGTAGTCCATATCTTTGATAATCTTGTAATCTTCTGGATCTATATTGATAAACTCGTCATACTCAAGGTTTGACCATAGCTTTTCGAGTTCTTCAATCTCATCTTGTGCCACGAAGGCCCCGTTTATAGCTCCTATCGATGTACCGGATACCCCGTCAAACTCATAGCCTAATTCATAAAGAGCCTTTATTGCTCCGACTTGGTAGGCACCTCTGGCACCACCGCCTTCTAAAACCAACCCTTGCATAAAATCACCCCTTACTTAATATTTTTCTGATTATCTAAATACGCTAAAATCCCCTGAGCTATTCCCTCTGCTAGATTGTCGATATACTCTGGGTTTTGAAGTTTATCTACCTCGGCTTTCGTAGTCAAAAAACCACATTCTATAAGAACCGCCGGAGATTTTGTCTCCCTGATAACCTCGTACGTACTAGGTAGTATTCCCCTGTCCTTTGTATCTACATATGACATAGTAGTACTTTGAATATATTGGGCAAGCGCCTTTGAATAATTCACAACCTCTGTCTGTTCTTCTTCTGAGGTAGTATCTCCAGAACCGTCGCCTTCAATGTTTTTTCCTTTATTTTTAGAGTTTTTACCATTAACTTTGTCGTCTTTATCTGATTTATTTGATGACTTAGAAGTAGTCATCCTCCTAGTTGAGTTTGACCTGTTGCCCTTTCTATCTTGAGAAGACGAGCTTTCTAGTCCATCACTTTCATCTATAGAACCACCTTTGTTTGAATCTCCATTTATGTCTTTAGAGGTATCTTTACTTAAGCTGCCACTTCCATTTCTAGAACCATCTTTGCTTGAGCCGTCACTTTCATCTATAGAGCCATCTTTACTTGAGCCGTCTTTGCTTGAGCCGTCTTTTTCATCAGTAGATGTGTCTTTTTTCTTAGGTGGTCTGCTCTTTCTATACCAAGTCTCAATTCCCGTAGCAGTCTTGTCTTGAGTTTGTGCATTTAAGTGAATGGATACGAATACATCAGGATTTTTTTCATTAGCCATCTTTACCCTGTCGTCAAGGTATACGTACTCGTCATCTTCTCTAGTCATTATTACATTTATATCTCTGTGTCTTGAGAGTTTCTCCTTGACCCTTTTTGAAATTTCTAGAGCAAAGGTCTTTTCAAAGTACTTGCCATCTTGAGAGATAGTTCCCTTGTCATTTCCCCCGTGACCTGGATCTATCATAACTGTGTACTTCTTGTCCTTAGCGCTAACTTGAGCCCTCTCATTTTTTAATTCCCTCTCAATTCTAGCGTTCTCGGCCTTTTTTTGGTAATGGCTTTTGACCATATGCCCTAGGATGAAGATTATAAATAGAAGGGCAATTATAGCTATCAAAACCCTCTTGTAATTTACCTTTCTTCTGACCACCTTTTTTGAGTGTCCTTTGGCATTAGCTTTTCTAGTCCTCGTAGTACCCTCACTTCTGTGAGATCTAGACGGAGTACTTCTAGAAGATCTATTTATATTTTTATTATGTCTAGTGGACACCTTAACTTCCCCCTAACATTTTTTATTTTTCGCTTATTTTTCTACTCTTTGTGTTTTAAGTTCTTTGACTTAATTTCCTATATATCTAATTTATTTATTTTATCTAATTTATTTATTTTATCTAATT
>JASBZE010000096.1 GCA_029983575.1 Peptostreptococcaceae bacterium | reverse complement strand
AGTAATTTATTAATCAGTAATTAATTATTTATTGTTTTAAATATTTATCTTAGTCATTAACCTATCTAATTTATCTAAGTCATTCATTTATATTAGTCATTCACCTATCTAATTTATCTAAGTCATTAACTTTTCTGATTTATCTTAGTCATTAACCTAAATGACTATCCCTATGCTTTTTAAACACCCTATACCCTTTTTGAACTAAGTGCTCATATAGGTAGTTTGCAAAGGTAACAGACCTATGCCTTCCTCCAGTACAACCAATGGCAAGGATCAGGTGTTGCTTTCCCTCATCTATGTACTGAGGAACCAAAAAATCGATAAAGTCAAACAGTTTGTCTTTGAACTCATGACTTATATCCGAGTTCATAACATACTCCCTAACCTCTTTATTATCTCCTGTCTTAGGCCTTAGCTCATCGACATAGTGTGGATTTGGTAGAAATCTCACGTCGACTACGAAATCCGCATCCATAGGAATCCCGTATTTAAATCCAAATGACTGTACTGAAATAGTCATCGTCGGCGCCGATTCATCGATGTTTTCCTCGTTGAATATCGACTTTATATTACTTATCAATTCTTTTGGTTTAAGCCTTGTAGTGTCTATGATTATATTAGACCTCTTCTTAAGTGGTTCCATAATCACGACCTCTTTTTTTATCCCATCTAAAATAGATGTCTCATTTGAAAGAGGGTGGTTTCTTCTCGTCATCTTATATCTTTGTACCAATACTTGGCTGTCACAGTCTAGGTATACCATGTCGTATTTGTAGTTAGACTTGTCCATGTATTCCAAACTCTCATTTAGAGCTTCAAAAAACTTCCTTCCCCTTATATCAATTCCAAGCGCAACTTTTTCGATTGATTGCTGAGATTTGTAGCATAAGTCGGCGAAGTTTGCTATGAGTGCCGGTGGCAAGTTGTCCACACAGTAAAATCCCATGTCTTCCAATGCATCCATCGCTACACTCTTTCCTGAACCCGAAAGTCCCGTTACTATTATGAACTTCATACCATCCTCCTGTATTTTATATTTATTCGATATTTTTTACTAAACTCAAATCTATACCCGATTTTGTTACTATGCTCATCCCCTTTTGTACATTACCTACCGCCTGGGGTCTATGTGCATCAGATCCCAGGTAAAGATCTGGCTTTAAATATTCTATTAATTTCAAATCATCTACGCTCAATTTACCGTGTCCACCATTGATTTCAAGTCCAACCCCGTTCTCAACGGCGGCCTTTGCAACTTCCAAAATATCTACTTCCCCCTTATCTCCAGGATGGGTGATGTAGAATATGTCGTTTTTTTCCATCGCTCTAACCAAAGCCACAGTATTTCTTATCATAGCTTCCTGACCGTTATTTTTAAGTAGGTTACCCTTGTGAAGTTTGGCAGCTGAAGCATTTATAGTCTCACTTCCGAAATGGTATCCAGCATTTACGTAATCAAACATAGGCCTCAACTCTTCATTCATATCTATGGTTCCGTATTCATCCAAGACATTGCACTCTATCCCCATCAGAACTTCTATCTCCGGATACTTTTTATTCATGGCATCTATTTCTCTTCTTATTTTTCTGATGTCCGATTTTCTCATTCCAAACAGGAAGTGCTTGTAGCCGTGGTCTGATATCCCGATAGTCTTCAATCCCTTTTCTATTGCTGCAAGTACATTTTCTTCGATTGTACCCTTGGCGTGCCTGGTAGAAAAAGGCAGATGTCCTCTGCTGTAAATTGTGTGCGTATGGTAATCTGCAACTAGTTTCATGAAACACCTCGTTTTAATTTATTCATTAGTCATCTTATCTTCTTCGCTTATTTACTTATCTTTACCTGTACTTATTTACACTTCTCTTTACCTGTGCTTATTTACTTATTTTTACCTGTCTCTTCTGATATTACTTTTTCTTGTATTGCTTTTTCTGATGTTTCTGCTTCAGAATCTTTTTCTGATGTACTATCCTCAAGTTTAGGATCTTCCCCTAGAATTTTTACCTCTTCTTCAAGCCTTACACCGAATTTCTCAAAAACAGTGGCCTTTACGTGTTCTATTAACTCTATTACCTCAGTGGCATTTGCTCCGTCAGAATTTATAACAAATCCCGAATGTTTAGGAGAAACTCTTGCTCTCTTGTGAATATATCCCTTTAAGCCGCTGTCCTGAATCAGTTTACCGGCAAAATATCCCTCCGGCCTTTTAAAAGTACTCCCAGCGCTCGGATATTCAAGTGGTTGTTTAGATTCCCTTCTATGTCTCAAGTCATCCATCTTTTCTTTTATTTCATCATAATTTCCATGGCTTAGCTGGATTGTCGCAGAAAGTGCAGTATACCCTGATTTTATTAGAGTAGATTTCCTATAACCAAACTCCATCTCTTCATTTGAGAGTTCTATAATATTTCCCTCTCTATCTACCACCCTAACGCTGTGCACGAAGTTTTTCGTCTCGCCGTCATAAGCGCCGGCGTTCATAGCTAATGCTCCTCCGAGTGTTCCAGGTATTCCAGATGCGAATTCAAACCCAGTCAATTTTTCTTCCATTGCTCTTTGACCTATTTCAGAAAGCAGGGCGCCCGTTTGAACGTAACCCCTATCTCCTTCAAATCTTATCTCATCGAAATTGTCCGCTATTTCAATTACAACTCCTCTAATTCCTCCGTCTTTTATAAGTAGGTTAGACCCGTTGCCCTTAACTAAGTATGGCACATCTTCATCGTTTAACAGTTTAAAAACCTTGCAAAACTCTTCTTCTGTCCTCGGTCTAACCAATATATCAGCTGGACCTCCCACTTTAAAAGTAGTGTGCTTTAACATATGTTCATCTATAAAAATCTCATCATTATCTAAAATTTTCTTTAATTCGTTGTATATTTTTTCCTTATCCATATTTCCTCCTCAGATGATGGTAAAATCATACAAAACATCTATTGTATCAATGGTTCCAATACATTATTATACCACAATTTAAACATAATATGCTAGGGCAACGGCCTAATCAAAACAAAATATATGTCGGGGAAATTTCGACAATAAAAAAAGAGCCCTCAGGCTCTCTTAAAAATTAACTATAAAAATAATCTGTTATTGCAATTTAGGAATTTGTTTTACAATAGATATTATTTATTTTACTCAAGCATCATTAATATAATTTATTTTACTTAAGCATAATTAATATCATTTATTTTTCTTAAGTATCATTTGTTTTCCATCGTTATTCGCTCTAGGTTTTTAGTAAATTCCAAAGCTGAATCGTATCCCGCTACGATCTGTCTGTAGTTCATCGCAGCCACCTCGACGATCATAGCTATATTACGCCCCGGTTTCACTGGAATTGTAGTTTTTGGAAGCTCTACTCCAAGCAAATCCTCTCTTTCCCTGTCGACACCGATTCTGTCATAGTATTTGTTTTGATCCCACTCCTCGAGATAAACTATCATATCTATGTCTTTATCGTATCTGACTGCACCCGCGCCATACATAGCTTTAATATCTATTATTCCGACACCTCTTATCTCCATAAAATGTCTGATGAGTTCAGGTGAAGTACCCACGAGTCTAGTCTCATCGATTGATCTCACTATAACGGAATCATCGGCAACCAGCCTATGTCCCCTTTGAACTAACTCAAGTGCGGTTTCAGATTTACCAACTCCACTATCTCCTTTAATCAAAACGCCCACTCCAAATACTTCTACCAATACACCGTGAATTCTCTCCGAATTGGCAAGTCTAGTCTCTAGATAGTACGAAAGTTTATTCATAATTGACGTCGTACCCTTATCGGTTTTGAGTATAGGAACATCATACTTGCTAGCGAGTTCTAGAAAAGGCTCTTCAACAGGCACACCATGAGAAAAAATAAGGATCGGAAAATCCTTTGAAAAGTATTTTTCAATAATTCTCCTCTTCTTGTCAATCGGCATATCATAAAAATAATAGTACTCGCTTTTTCCAATTATTTGTATTCTGCCGTTGTAAAAATAATCGAAGTAACCTGATAATTGAAGACCCGGCCTATTTAATTCCGAAGTCCTTATCGTCGTCGATTCCTTTTTCTCATCGCTTAGATTTACGACCTCTAGGTCAAACCTATTGATAAGCTCGGATATTTTTACTTCATTGTTTTCTGGATTTAAAAAAATATCGCTCATACTTCCTCCTATCCTTTGAAAAAGTTATATACATTTTCAGCTGAATTTTGATTCATTCCCTCTACAGAGAGAATTTCCTCAAAACTGGCTTTTTTAATATTGTCGACAGATAAAAAGTGACTGAGTAATGCTTTTTTCCTCTTAGCTCCTATTCCCGGTATATCATCTAGAATTGATTGAGTCATTTTCTTATCCCTCAAACTTCTGTGATAAGATATAGAAAACCTGTGGACCTCCTCTTGTATCCCAGCTACAAATCTGTAAATCGCCGACGTCCTGACTAATTCTATCTCATTTTTACCATCTGTTAGCCCCTTAGTTCTGTGTCTTTCGTCTTTATACATACCCCATATCGGTACTTCTATCCCATAGAGATCAGCGACCTCCTTCACGGCATTTACCTGTCCCTTACCACCATCTAAGAGTATCAAATCTGGCAGGCTACCGTGTTTAAAACGTCTCTCCAAAACTTCTCTCATTGAAGAGTAATCGTCTGGTCCCTCTACTGTTTTTATCTTATATCTCCTGTATTCTTTTCTGTCTTTTACTCCATTAGTGTAGACGACCATGGTTCCAATAGAGTCTACCCCTTGTATATTTGAGATGTCAAATGACTCTATTCTCTTTGGGGAGTCCTCTAGTTCGAGAATCCTCTGTAGCTCTTGAAGTGGTCCCAATGTTTTTTCAAATTTTTTCCTGTTTATATCGGCAAATTTAATCAGGTACTCCTCGGCATTTTTTCTAACCATCTCCACTAATTTCTTTTTATCTCCCTTAACCGGCACTGTTAGATTTACCTTTCTAGTCGCCTTATCAGAGAGTATGCCTTCTACTACTTCCTTATCATCGAAATCTTCCTCGATTATTATCTCCTTAGGAATATACTCTTGTTGCAGATAGAACTGCTTGATAAACGAGCTAAGTATCTCATTTTTTTGCTCGCCCTCGGTTTCATCGAGTATAAAGTGTTCCCTTCCGACTATTTTTCCATTCCTTATAAAAAATACCTGAACACAGGCGGATTGGTCGTCATTTGCCAAGGCAACCACATCTTGATTTATTCCTATAAGAGCATTATCCGTCTTTTGTTTCTCAATGACCTTTTCTACAGCCATTATCTTATCTCTATATACTGCGGCCTCCTCAAAATTAAACTCAGCAGAAAGTTCATACATCTTTTTCTTGAGTAGTTTGACCAAGGTCTCTTCCCTGCCTGACAAGAATGTCATAACCTCTGCTATCATTTCCTTGTATTCACTCTCATCTACGTCACCGGAACAAGGACCCATGCATCTGCCAATAAAAAAGTTAAGGCAAGGTCTAGCCTTTTTTTCAATCGCCCTCTCGATATCGATCTTGCATGTTCTTATTTTGAAGTTGTCGTTAATAAGTTCAATAGTGTCGTTGACAGCAGCTATATTTGTATATGGACCGAAGTATTTCGATCCGTCGTTTATTATCTTCCTGACCTTCAGAACCCTCGGAAACCTCTCCCCTACCGTAACTTTAATATATGGGTAGGTTTTGTCGTCCTTTAAAAGTATGTTGTATCTAGGCTTGTGTTTTTTAATTAGAGTATTTTCTAAAATCAAGGCTTCAGACTCAGTATCCGTCATTATATACTCAAAAGCGCGTATCCTTTTAACTAAATGCTTAGTCTTTCCATACTTATTGTTTGAGCTCTGAAAATACTGCCTAACCCTGTTTTTTAGGTTTTTGGACTTGCCGACGTAAATAATCTTACCATCGGCATCCTTCATTAAATACACCCCAGGAGAGTGCGGCAATGTCTTTAAATGCTCTTGAATGTCAAACATATCCCCACCTCCCGTTTTAATTTCAAAAGTCAT
>JASBZE010000095.1 GCA_029983575.1 Peptostreptococcaceae bacterium | reverse complement strand
TCAAATCAATACCATTTTTTCTTTAGCCCGATGGCAAACATAACTCCTGCAACTCCAATTAGAAATATCAGCGACTGCAAGTATCCATAATAATGTGCGCTCTTACCCATCCATATATTGTAAAACACATCTACATAGGAATAGGGAATCATATTCGATATAGTCCTCAATCCACTAGGCATATCTTCAGGCCTTAAACCGAGCATGCCGCTAAAAAACATAATTGAAAAGTAAATAACCATACTTACTCCGTAGCTGATATGAAAACGCTTAAAAATCAATGCAATGCTATGAGCTATTAAAAAGAGCATAGAAGCCATAACTATCATTAACAGATTAACTGATATGAAACCACCTATATCAGGAATCAAAAACTTTGTGAAAATATATGTTCCAATTAGGTAAACAGCAGTCGATAACAACATGAATATCATCAAAGAGTAGTACTTTGCTAACACTATTTTAACCTTACTAAAACCAAAAACTTCCAACCTTTGAGTAATATTTTTTTCTACCTCCATTGTAAATATAGACACCTCGCCAAGGAAAAGCGAACTCAAACCGATCATTGGAAGCATAGTCAGAACTACCTTTGTCTTTACTTCGGGTACTATTGAAACCGGAACGTCTTTAGCAATTGCATTACAAATAAATATTGCCAATATCAGAGGAAATACCATCCCGAAAAAAGGTATATAAAAATTTATCATTACTGTTTTAAGTTCATAGAGTAAATGTCTTCTCCCTACTCTAAGATAATTCATATCTATTCTCCCTTCCCTTGTATTTGGCCTTCGCTAGTGTGCTTAAAAGCTCTATGTCTAAATCTGTAACGCTAAAACTCTTGCCTATATCGATGAGTATATCCGATATTTCATGTAAACTTTTCTTAGAATCCATACTTATAATAAGTCTTGAATTAATTTTTGTAAAATTAATCCTCGAATCGTACTCTCTCCCCTTAATATATAGATATACGTCATTTTCATCCCATACATCCTTTAAATCTACAGATATAACATAATTACCGCAGTATTTCTTAAAAAGCTCCTTCGTTTTTCCGTAATCAACTACTTTTCCCTCATCTAAAATTAGAAGTTTGTCGGTGAGGGTTTCTAGCTCCCTGTAGTAGTGAGACACTATTACAATAGTTTCCTCTTTAGATTTCTTCCATTCGGCTAACATTTCAATTAACCTCTCCCTGTTTTGAAAGTCTAGGCCAGTAGTCACCTCATCAAAAAAAACTAATTTTGAATGTCTCGCCATTATTATAATCAGGGTCATCTTTTGCTTTTCTCCTCCTGACAACCTAGAAAATTTCTTATTTAAGCAAGATGTAAAGTTAAACCTATCTATTAAAGAATTTATTTTCACATCGTTTTTTATGCTCTTGTTTAAGATGAGTTCTATTATCTCCCTTACCGTTACGGAGTCTTGATAGTTATTATCTTGCATGTGAACGCTTATTTCATTTGGAAGGGCATCAATGGTAAAACTTCCCTCATAAGAGTTAAGACCAATTAGAGCTTTGATTAGTGTGCTCTTTCCAGCACCATTTGAACCGATTACACCAACCCTGTCTCCCTTATTAATTTTTATGCTTCTATCTATGTCTAGTGCAACGAAATCTTTGTATTTTACCTTAAGTTTTTCAATGTAAATCAATACCTCATCTCCTTTTTGTCAATCTTGTCTTCACTGCTTTTTCTATATTGCATATATCTATATCAATCCCTAGTCTATCTGCGTTATACCTAGCTATATATAGACCAAGTCCGCTTGACTTATCGTTAAACTCAGATACAAATGGTTCAAATATACCGTTTAAAATGTCTTGTGAAATATGAGCCTTTGTATTAACAATACTTATGAATGAGTCATTTACTTCAATATTTAAGTCAAAACCTCTTTCACTATGCTTGAAACAATTGGAAATTAAGTTTTCTATGACCTCAGAAAATACGTCGATATCTGTATTCCAAATTGCATTTCCATTTATGCTAACACTATTAGCCATAGATGTACCCTCAACAGTCATGTGATTGTTTATTGTGTTTTCTATTAGCTCCCTTATATTTACATTTGTAAACTCAAGCTCTTTTTTGTAATCTAACTTTAAAAGTCTATCAACAGCTGATTGGGATTCAACAATCCTCTCTCTTAACTTCTTTAAGTAAGAAGGATTATTTCTAAAATCTCCTACATTATCTATCATGGCATCTATTATAAGTATCGCACCGGCTATCGGAGTTTTTAATTTGTGAGAGAAACTTCTTAGCACTATCTCACGCTTTTTATTTTCCCTATCCAACAATGCGTACTGAGTCTTCAATCTCTCATAAAAAATATCTATATCTCGACTTAACTCCCCGATCTCATCTTTCCTGTCTTGTTTTACTCCTGATACAACAGAATTAAAATCACTTACCATACGAGTACTTTTTTGTAGTTTTATGATAGGCTCTATTATGGATTTAGAAAAAATCATACTGCTAATAAGAACCAAAAGTATTAATATCAACACAACCATTGGAATACTCTGTAAAATTATACTCGCAATATGATTGAATTTATTATTAACAAAGGCTGAGTAAGTTAAGTATAGGTTTTGATTTTTCTCAGTACCCAAAACTCTAATTACATATACTGCACCCTTCTCCCTGTGAGTCATCGTAATCATAGCAGTATCTTTCTTTATCTGGTCCACTTCTATGTCGTCTTTTTTTGGATCGTAATGATATGATGGATTTATCTTTTCTTTGATCTCATATTTCTTATCAAAACTCATTTTAACATCTCTTAACTCGCTGTCTGTTAACCCAGTAATTTCATGAATATCGAAGTTGTCTTTTTTCTGATTTGATGGTTTGCCCTTACTACTGAAATTATTTAAATATCTCTGTCTCATATTTCTTAAAGCTTTTAAATAAATGTTTAGGATTTTCTCATCCTTAATCTTTATACTTATTTTACCTTGGTAATTTAGTAAGTCAATTTGAGGCTCTCTCTCATTTAAAACAAATGTAGTAATAGAATAACCACCATAATCTTTATCGAAATTATTATTATACATACCGTGCTCTATAACGTAATCATGAGCTGAAATGGTTGTATTTTTATTTATATCATCAATTTTTTCATTATAAAGACCAGGTAACATGAATATTGTGTATGAAAGAAACGCAACCATCACGATTACAGTTAAAAATATGCTGTATAAATACATCTTCATTTTTAGATCCAAATTTCTAAACCATCTCATAATATACACCTCCCTTTTCTAATATTCTTCATTCCACCTGTACCCCAACCCCACTACAGTTTTAATATACGGTTGTTTTAATTTTTTTCTCAAGTTTTTTATATGTGTATCGATTACTCTATCGCTTCCATAATATGAATCGCCATACACCCTGTCTAAAAGCTCTTCTCTAGAGAAAGATTTATTTTTATTTTTATACAATAATTCTAATATGGAAAACTCAGTCAATGTAAGTCCGATGTCTTTCTTATCTTCAAAAAATCTACTCCCTTCTTCATCGAGAACTAATGAGCTATTCTCAGAATCACAATCTGTATCTACATTATTTAAGTTTATTCTCCTGAGCAGAGTTTTTATTTTTTTGATTAAAAGAATAGGAGGTATTGGTTTTATTATATAGTCATCCGCATACATATCAAGTGACTCCAGCTGAGTCTTCTCATCTTCCAGAACACTTAACATAATTATCCCGACCTCATGATCATTTTCTCTTATTTTTTTTAGAACTTCAAATCCGCTAATACCTGGAACCATTATATCTAGAATCACAATTTCATATCTGTCATCAACGGATTTTATAAGCTCATCATATGCATCGCTACCATTTTTTTGCCAATTTACATCAAATCCAGCGAGCTTTAAATATTCATACATTACAGAACCTATAAGATCGTCATCTTCTAAATAGAGCACCTTAACCACGTCTACACCACCTTTTATATCGATATAATTAATTATATTATAAGTTTATGTATTTTATATGAAGATTTTGTGAAGTTTAAAAATTTTTTACCATATATTATATAAGTAAGATATCTTTATATAATATATAAGAAAAATATCATAAAAAATATATAAATGCATAAAAAAAGTGTATATAAATAGAATTTCCATTTATATACACCTGAAATATTATATTTAAATTACTAATCTATAGCTCTAGTATACTTAGCTAAGAATTTTTTCTCATCATCATTTAAGAAAGGAGATACTTTTTCATATACAGTTTTGTGATACTCATTTAATTCTCTCTTTTCCCTCTCATCAAGCATATCAACTAAGATACCATCTAGATCAAAAGGAACAAATGTTACAGTCTCAAAATACATAAACTGTCCATACTCATTTAATGTACCCTTTCTAACGACCATCTCATTTTCAAGCCTTATACCATGAGAACCCTCAAAATATATTCCTGGCTCGTTAGTTAATAGCATTCCTTCTTCTAGTGGGTGAATTTCATGAGCTCTAAACTGCCATCTAAATCCTGTAGGTGGTTCATGTATATTTCCGAGGTAGCCAACACCATGCCCAGTACCATGATTGAAGTTTAGATCATTATCCCAGAAAGGTGCCCTCGCTAACACGTCAAGGTTCATACCAGTACATCCATATAGGAATCTACCCCTTGCAAGTCCTAAATGAGATTTAAGCACCAATGTGAAATCTCTCTTCTTCTTGTCATCTACTTCTCCAATAGCAAATGTCCTAGTTATATCGGTAGATCCTTCATAAAACCCTGCACCAGTATCACTCAAATAGAAATTACCCTCTTCAAATTTGACGTCTGTCTCAGGGGAAGACTCATAGTGAACAATAGCGGCATGCTCACCGAAAGAAGAAATAGGAGCAAAAGACTGCCATAGGTAATTTTCTTGCTCTTTTCTAAATGACTCTAACTTATCGGTAGCACTCATTTCACTTCCGCCTTCTTTTAGCGCATCCTCTTTAATCCACTTCATAAATTTTACGTGAGCTACACTGTCTTTTAACTCAGCTTTTCTGATATTCTCAAGCTCTACATCATTTTTCATAGCCTTAAATAATACAGTAGGATTTTCCTCTTCTACAATTTTTGTAGAATCATTTATATTATTGTATAGAGCGTAGTTAAACCTTCTAGGGTCTATCATAATGACATCATCACTACTTAATTTTTTAATATCTTCATAAATATCGTTATATGGCCTTAGTTCTACCCCGTCTTTTGAAAGTTTTTCCCTTATCTCATCACTTACCTTTGACTCTTCTATATAGAAGTACGCCTTATCCATAAGAACCATTGAGTAAGAAAGAATTAGAGGGAAAAATTCAACGTCATTACCTCTTACATTGAAAAGCCATCCAGTATCATCCAAGGTAGCAATTACATGAACATTTGCTCCCTTTGATTTCATAACTTCCCTAACCCTATCTAATTTGCTCTTTACTGACTCACCTGTGTACTTTTCTTCTAGTTCAAATATTTTTTCCTTTGGTACGCTAGGCCTATCTGCCCAAACTTCGTCAACTAAATCTACTTCATATTTAATTGAAGCGGATTTTGATTTAGCTATTTCTTCATAGACTTCTCCCTCTCCTGAAGAAATAGTTCTACCATCAAAACCTAAGACCCCATTTTCAGGAAGTGCTTCTCTTACATAATCCTCAAGTACTGGAACTCCTGGTTCACCCATTTTCATAAGCTCTACCTCAGTTCCATCCATTTGTTGAGATGCCTGAATAAAATACCTTCCATCAGTCCACATAAGTGCTTTGTCTTTAGTAAAAACCGCAGTACCAGCTGAACCAGTAAAACCAGTCATAAAAGCCCTGGCTTTAAAGTGATCACCAACGTACTCGCTTTGATGATAATCTGAAGTAGGTACGATATAAACGTCTATACCCTCCCTCTTCATCTTTTCTCTTAACATCTGAACTCTCTCATTGATATTCATAATAACCTCCATGACATAAACGTCTACACAAGTAAAAAACTATGTAAAAT
>JASBZE010000094.1 GCA_029983575.1 Peptostreptococcaceae bacterium | reverse complement strand
TAAGAACATAAAAAAGGCTGCCATTGGCAGCCTCAATTGTTATGTGTTTATGTGTAAAGTTGTTTGTGTAAATAATCGAAATACTATCTCTTACTGAATTGTGGAGCTCTTCTTGCTGCCTTAAGACCGTATTTCTTTCTTTCCTTCATTCTTGCGTCTCTTGTTAAGAAACCTTCTTTTTTAAGTGTAGATCTAAGCTCATCGTCAGCTTTTATTAAAGCTCTTGAAATTCCGTGTCTGATTGCACCAGCTTGACCAGTGAATCCTCCACCTTCTACCTTAACTATAACATCGTATTTATTTTCGTTACCAGTAACAGTTAGAGGTCTCTTTACGTCTCTGATTAGTGTTTCATAATCGAAGTATTCATTAAGATCTTTACCGTTTACTGTGATATTTCCTTCTCCAGCTACAAGTCTTACTCTTGCAATTGCGTGTTTTCTTCTTCCTGTTCCGTAGTATTGTACGTTCGCCATCTATATTCCTCCTTCCAAATTATATTTCTAGCTTTTGTGGCTTTTGTGCTTCGTGAGTGTGCTCAGGTCCAGCAAACACTCTTAGTCTAGTCATCATTCTAGCTCTTAGTCTGTTCTTTGGAAGCATACCATTTACAGCGTGAGTTATAATTCTTTCAGGATGTTTTTCCATCATATCTTGATAAGATATTTGCTTTAATCCACCAACGTAACCAGTGTGGTGTGAATAAACTTTTTGTTCTGCTTTCTTTCCAGTAACCTCAACTTTGTCAGCATTTACAACTATTACAAAGTCCCCACCGTCAACATGTGGTGTAAATGTAGGCTTGTGTTTACCTCTTAATATTTTTGCTATCTCAGTTGCAAGACGTCCAAGTGTCTTACCTTCAGCATCAACTACGTACCAATCTCTTTTTGTATCTTTAGGCTTAGCTATATAGCTATTCATTGATGTCCCTCCTTAACCTTTCATTAAAAATTTTTCTCTATTTATGTCAAGTCCGGGGCAATAGTGGACTTAATAACACATTCTTATATATTTTAATACTTTGAGGAGAAAAAGTCAAGATTTTTTTCCTTTGTGTAAAATAATTATACGTGTTATAATAAAAAAGATAAAGATAAAAAAGGGGTGCAAATTAAAAGTTTATGAAAAATAAGTTTGTTAATTTAGTTATAGCCGCTTCATTGGTAGCGTCAATGTCATCAGGAGCGATAAATTACGCTTTTGCTGAAGGTTATGACGATATAAAAGTAAACGAGGCAGTTAATGAAGCTTACGACTCTAAGTATTCTGGTTCAGGAGAGTACAGTGACATACAATTTGACGAATGGATAAACAGACCTTTGTCAGCTGACTCAAAAGGAGAAACAGAACCTTCTTATATTAAGTCTGAAATACCACCTAATTACAAGGTGAAATACGATCCTAGGACTCTTGATTTGACTACTCCTGTTAAGAGTCAAGAAAATACAGGCATATGCTGGGCTTTTTCAGGGCTTGCAACATATGAGTCATTTCTACTCAGAAAAGGTCTAGGAGCTTACGATCTTTCTGAGGAACACATGAGATGGTGGGCGAAAGACGGCAAGCACAACTGGAAGGTAAGCGACCTAGAAGGTGCTACAAATGAGGCTCCTGTAGGTTATCTAACGTCATGGGCAGGTCCAAAGCTTGAAAAAGACCTACCTTTTGATTCGACTAAGCTAGATGTCAACGGTGCGACTAAGCCGGGAAATTACGATTCAGCACCTATGTTTGACTATAGGGTAACTGATGTAATCAACCTTAAGGACGATATAAATACGATAAAAAATGCAGTATATGAGTACGGAGCTGTTATGACTGGATATTTCGAGTCAAAAGAGTATGCTAGCCCGGATGGAAATTCCGTATACGTAGACTTTCCTAAGGGACAAAACCACAGTATCGCTATTGTTGGTTGGGATGATAACTATCCGGCTTCAAAGTTTACAGGAAAGGCAAGACCGGATTCAAACGGAGCGTGGCTTGTAAAAAACAGCTGGGGACCATATAATTCAGAGGGTGGATATTTCTGGATATCATATGAAGATCAAACAGTACTTTCATATACAGATAACTATGCAATAGTTAAACACATGAAGTACAATGGAGAGAAGATTTACCAACATGAAAATTCTTTTTCCACTACAATTTCTGCAAACAGGATACTTGCAGCCAATGTATTTGACTTTAATGAGCCAAATGAAAGACTTCAGGCCGTTATGTTCGCAACAGAGAGTGGAGGAGCTAAGTACAGCATATTCTATATACCTGTAGTTGGTGGTAAGCCTGATTATAATCAGAGAAAACAACTTAAATCAGGGATAATACCTTTCTCAGGATATGTAACTATAGAAACTGACAATTACAACCTTCCAAACGGTAAGGGAGCCATAGGGGTTGAGGTAGATAACTCAGCAAACAGAAAAGATTCAAATATGTGTATAGAAATGAATACCAGGGGATTTGCAAACTTCGTGGCAAAGGCGAATCTAGGCGAGTCTTTTGTTTACCAAAGTGGCGGATTTAAAGATATAAACAGCTTTAAAAAGTATCAGCCTGCCAATGTGGTAATAAAGGCGATTACAAATCATAAGGATGCCGGCAAGTCAATAATTGGGACTGACAGGTTTGACACAGCGATCAAACTCTCAAATCACGCATGGGCTAAGGCGGAAAATGCAGTTATAGTAAATTCAAACGCCATTGTCGACGCCCTAACTTCATCACCTTATGCTAAGGCTTTAGATGCTCCAATACTTTTAACGGATGCTAAATACCTTACAGCTTCAACATCAAGTCAATTGACAAAGTTGGGAGTAAAAAATGTAACTATAATTGGTGGTAAGGATAGCGTGTCAAAAAATGCGGAGTCGCAGATAGCTGCCAAAGGGATAAAGGTAAGTAGAATTTCTGGAATAAACAGGTATGACACATCTAATAAGATAGCTGATGCCCTAAAGAAAAAAACTAATGACGTAAAAGAAGTAGCAATAGTCAATGGATACAAAGGGCTTGCAGATGCGATAAGTTTTTCAACTGTTTCAGCAGAGAGAAACATACCTATTATATTGACAGATAGAAATGGTGTTCTTCCTACAAAGGAAAGTGAAGATGAGATCAAGGGAATGAACAAGACCTACATAATAGGAGGTACTTCTTCAGTTCCTGCTTCAACTCAAGCTAATCTTGAAAATGTAGAGAGATTATTTGGTACTAACAGGAAGGATACAAATGCCAAGGTAATTGAGAAATTCTATCCACAAGAGGAATACTCAAAGGTCTATGTAGTAAAAGACGGTCAAAAAAATCCGACTCACTTAATAGATGGATTGGCAGTTGGACCTATAGGAGGCAAGAACAAAAGTCCACTTGTAATTGGAAGTGGAGGTCTATCAGAAGAGCAAAAGAGAGTTTTGTCTAGAAAGAGAATAACAGATGTAATTCAAGTTGGTGGCGGGGCAAATTCCGTTACTAAGAGTGAATTAATATATCTAATGAATAAGTAATTTATTAGAATAAATGGACCAAACTATGTGTCGCTAACACATGGTTTGGTCTGTTTTTATGGATAACAAGTCTAGTATGTTTATGAAATTTATGTGATGAAAACGCCCAAGACTATGTGCTCACTCACTAGGATGTGTAACGTTACGCTCCCACATAGTCTTGACCGTTATTTACGTTAATAACGAAAGCTACCATGATGATTTATGTAACTGTATTTAAATGGTCAATACTATGTGCTCGCTCACTAGGATGTGTAACGTTACGCTCCCACAATAGTATTGATCATTTTTTTTGTGGACAAAAAATTCTACTATGAATAATCTTTGTTAGTTGCATAAAAATGGTTAATGATATGTGCATAAGCGTAACTCAGCTTGCCTGCAAGTGAGCGTTGCACATACATTAACCATTACATGAAAGCTCATAAAGAAATTGATAGAAGTTGCTTATCCGAAAAAATGGTCAAAGATATGCATATAAGCGTAACTCAGCTTGCCTACAAGTGAGCGTTGCACATACATTAACCATTACGTAAACGTCCATAAAGAGATTATTAGAATTTAATTATTTCAAAAAAAGTGATCTTTATGTAATTTATTAAGACGAAAAATTCAATAAATTCCAAAAAAGTATTGACACTCGGACTTTATAATGATAAAGTATTGAGTATTATAATTTTATAAAAATGAAGAAAAATTATAATTTAGCCTATTTTAATTAACAGGTAAATAAAAAATTAAGAGTGATGAAGCAATTTATGCTTCGTCATTTGTTTTCGGAGGTGATGGAATGAAGGTTAAAGGGGCTGAAGTAGTACTTAAAACACTCATCGATGAGGGTGTTGATACGATTTTTGGGTATCCAGGAGGATCAGTGTTAGACATTTACGATTCATTATATGATTATCAGGATGTGATAACACACATTCGTACCAGTCATGAGCAGGGAGCTGCACATAGCGCAGATGGATATGCTAGAAGCAGTGGGAAAACTGGAGTAGTCATTGCAACCAGTGGTCCTGGTGCTACGAACTTAGTTACTGGAATAGCTGCTGCAAATATGGATTCGGTGCCTATGGTATGTATAACAGGTAATGTGCCAAGGTCTTTGTCTGGCAAGGACAGTTTCCAAGAGGTCGACATCATTGGGGTGACTGCGCCTATTACAAAGGCAAATTTTGTTATCGAAACAATAGATGAACTACAAGATACTATCAGGGAGTCTTTTAAAATTGCTAACTCTGGTAGAAAAGGTCCTGTATTAATCGACATTCCTAAGGATATACTCCAGGAAGAAGTTGAATTTGAACATAAAAATTCCAAAAAAGTCGGAGATAGAAAGACGATAGAAAATAAAGAGGCTAGACAATTTGCAGAATATATAAATAAATCAAAATGTCCAGTGATTTACTGTGGAGGAGGTGTTACTGCTTCTGATAGTTTCAATGAACTCAGGGCTTTAATAGAAAAAAACTCCATACCTGCTTGTCATACGATAATGGCAATCGGAGTACTTGGTTGCGAGGATGAACTAAATCTCGGAATGGTTGGTATGCATGGCAAGATGAGCAGTAACAAAGCAATTGAACAGTGTGATCTACTCATAGCGATAGGGGCTAGATTTTCTGATAGGGTAGCGCTAAATGCCAAAAAATTCGCTAAAAATGCAACTATAATACAGATTGATGTTGATGAAAGCGAGATATCTAAAAATATAAATGCGGACTTTGCGATTGTTGGGGATGTAAAGGACGCTCTTGAAAAGATACTTCCAAATATCGATGAAAATAAGAGGGAAGTATGGAGGAGAAAAATTCGTGATTATAAATTAAGGGACTTTAACCCTGAAAGTGAAGATAGGTTTGATGTCGATAAGGGACAGCCGCTGACTTGCAGACCTCATAGAGTTATAGGTCATATTTCTAAAACACTAGGGGACGATTTGATTTACGTAACTGATGTAGGTCAGCATCAGATGTGGGCTGCACAGTTTTCTATGAAAAATAACCCGCGTACTTTCCTAACCAGTGGGGGACTTGGAGCTATGGGATTTGGTTATGGGGCTGCTATTGGGGCAAAGGTAGCAAATCCAGAGAAAGTAGTGGTCCACGTTACTGGTGACGGCTCATTTCACATGAATTTAAATGAGGTTGTTACAGCTGTTAGATATGATATCAAAATAATAACGGTCGTTATGAATAATTCGTCCCTTGGAATGGTTAGACAATGGCAGGATATTCTCTATAAAAAGAGATTTTCAGCTACGGATGCAGATTTCACTACCAATTATCTGCTCTTGTCGGATGCATTTGGAGCGAAAGGTTATGAGGCAAAAAACATGGATGAATTCAAGAAAGCTTTGGAAAAAGCAATAAAAGACGAAAAACCTGCAATCATAAATGTATATATAGATAGTGATGAACATGTAATGCCAATGATACCACCGGGAAAGACAGTAAAAGATACGATACTTCCCAAAAATGCCTAAGATTTAAAAATAAATAGATAAACAGATTAAATACGACAAATAAGTAGGAGGAAATTATGATAAAGAAATACTATGACAAAG
>JASBZE010000093.1 GCA_029983575.1 Peptostreptococcaceae bacterium | reverse complement strand
TTTAGAGTTTCGGCCAAAAATGTCCGAAAGTATTAAATGCAATTAAAGTATTAAATGCAATTTAAATATTTTTAATACTATCATTAAATTTTAACGGTATGGATTTAAAACCCGATGTTAAATATATGAATTAAGAGAATTGAATACAAAATTAGAATAGGTGTATACAAATTAGGATAAGTGAAAGGAAATTAAAATGAAAAATTTAAACATGAACATATTAGTAACTGATGGAATGGAAAAAGATGCAATAGAATTTTTAATAAATCAAGGATTTAATGTTGAGGAAAAATTTTACCCTGAAGAAGAACTAGGAAAAAAACTTCAAAATGTAGATGTGTTAGTTGTAAGATCAGCAACTAAGGTAAGGGCAGATATAATTGACGAAGCTGTAAAGGGAAATAGGCTTAAGATGATAATCAGAGGGGGAGTTGGCCTTGACAATATAGACTGCGAATATGCTAGAGCTAAGGGCATAGAGGTTAGGAACACTCCTGGAGCTAGTTCAGATGCAGTTGCAGAGTTAGTTATAGGACAGCTTATAGTGCTTGCTAGATTTATAAATATGGCAAACCTAACTATGAGAGAAGGAAGATGGGAGAAAAAAGCATATAAGGGCGTTGAGATAGCCGGTAAGACATTAGGACTTATAGGATTTGGCAGGATAGCTAGATCAGTTGCAAACAAGGCTAAACTTCTAGGTATGAATATAATTTACAACGACCTGCCAGGCTGTGTAGTCGACGATACTGACGATTATAAATGCGTAACATTAGATGAACTTTATAAAAATGCCGACTTTATAACTATGCACGTACCTCTAACCAAAGAAACCAAGTACATGATAGATAAAGATGCTATAAATAAAATGAAAGACGGGGTTTATCTTCTAAATTGTGCTAGGGGCGGAGTTATAAACGAATGTGATCTACTAGACGCTTTGAATGAAGATAAGGTCGCAGGTGCTGCCATAGATGTATATGAAAAAGAACCTACTCCAAATATGGATCTATTAAATCATCCAAAAGTAAGTCCAACTCCTCATATAGGGGCTTCAACTCACGAGGCTCAAAAGAGGATAGGTACTGAGATAACTGAAATTATACTTGGAAAATGCGATAAACTTGGAATGAATTTAAGACAGGCACTTTAGTTTATGACTAAAGGACTATTAATTATAATAAAAGCGAGGAAAAAATATGGCGACGATAAAACCTTTTAGGGCTTTGAGACCAAAAGAAGAACTGGCTGATAAAATTGCAGCTCTTCCGTATGACGTTATGAATAGGGAAGAGGCAAAGGCCATGGCAAAGGACAATCCGTATTCATTTTTGCACATAGATAGGGCAGAAATTGATCTACCTGATGAAATAGATATTTACGATGAAAAAGTATATGAAAAATCTAGGGAAAATCTAGTTGATTTCTTTAAAAAAGGCTATCTGGTTAGAGAAGATGAAAAATCAATCTATATCTATCGTGAAATAATGGACGGAAGGGAGCAAACAGGTATTTTGGCTTGTGTATCCGTTGACGAGAGTATGGACGGCACGATAAAGAAACATGAGTTTACAAAACCTGATAAAGAAGAGGACAGGACGAAAAATATACGATATTGTAAGGCAAACACAGGTACTATCTTACTTACCTTTAAAAATACAGATAGAATAAGGGAGAATTTAAAAAGGCAAAAGGAAAATAGACCTCTGTTTGATTTTACTAGCGATGACAATGTCAGGCATACAGTGTGGAAAATAGATGATAAAGAGGAAATAAATGAGTTTGTGGATGCTTTTAAAGAACTAAAACACCTGTATGTCGCTGACGGTCATCATAGATCAGCAGCTGCAGAAAACTATGCGAAGGAAAGAAGAAAAGAAAATCCAAACTTCGACGGTACGGAAGAATTTAATTTTTATACGGCAATGATAGCGCCAGATGAAGAACTTTACGTTATGGATTATAACAGAGTTGTCAAAGATTTGAATGGGCTTGATGAAGATGAGTTTTTAGAAGCGGTTAGGCAAAATTTCGATGTTGAGTTAATTGAAACTTGCAAAGATGATTTAGACATAGAAAAAATAGTAAAGCCGACTAAAAAAAGAGAATATGCCATGTATGTTGGGGAGAGATGGTATAGACTTAATGAAAAGCTAGGGGGAGAGTATCAAAATACAAACGCTCAGGAAAAAGATAATATAGAAGGGCGAAAATTAAATCCAGTTGACGACTTAGATGTTAGCTTACTTAACGAAAAACTTATAGAACCAATTCTTGGAATTACAAATCCAAAGGCGGACCTTAGAATAGATTTTGTTGGGGGAATTAGGGGGATGAAGGGTCTAGAGGAAAGGGTAAAAGACGATATGAAAGTCGCCTTTGCCCTCTATCCAACGCCTATTGAGGATCTTATGAAGGTTGCCGACGATAATATGATAATGCCGGCAAAATCAACTTGGTTTGAGCCTAAGGTTAGATGTGGGATAGTAGTTCATGAGATTGAGGAGATTGAGTAATTAAAGTTAATTAGTTAGTACATCAAAAAAAGTGACAGTCGGTGACACTCAATATAATAACTCCTTTATATATAAAAAAATAAATTAACTATATATAAAAGTTTATAAGATGACCGTCACCGACCGTCACTCGATGAATTAAACAAGTTATAATTCTCTTCAATGGAGAAGGAAAATTAAGTGATTAAGAATTAGAAACCTTAATCGCTTTTTTTATGATAAAATATAATTATAAATAAAATACTGAAAGGGGGAAAGATTATGAGTAATTACGCAAAGACAACTGCCGAGCTTAGATTTGAAGATGAAATTATAAAAAAACTAACAATAGGCAAAGTAACAGAAGATTATGTAATAGATGAAAAAGGAAACTCGGTACTTAATGACGGCACTGAAAGGTATCTTAAAGATAGAGTTTTTTGGAAATACGAAAAAAATATAAAAACGACTGAGGATTTATGGAATAATTTTAAGAGAATACTAGAAGAGCTAAATAAAGGAGTCCTAGAAAAAGAATTAAATAGAACTACACTTACTGAAACAGAGTTTAATCAAGTTAAAGTAATAATATCAAGCTTATCAAGCCCTTATGAGGCGGGTAGGTTTCTTTATGGTGTCAACGGTACTACTCAAGTAGAGATAGACTCAGACGACGGGAAACACCTTATGCTAAAGGTATTTGATCAGTCGGAAGTAGGTGCGGGCGACACAAGATATCAAGTAGTAAATCAGATAGAAAGGCCGGCTAAAATACCTGGAAAAAATAATAGAAGGTTTGACGTTACTCTCCTAATAAATGGTCTTCCTATGATACAGATAGAAGCCAAAAAGGGAACAGTCAGCGTAAATGACGCACTTAATCAAATGCATCAATATATAAAAGAACGTCAATACACAGATATCTTTTCAACATTACAAATACTGGTAGCAATGGCTCCTAACAACATAAGGTATATGGCTAATACCACCGATGAGCTGTTTAATAAAAACTTCGCATTTAAATGGCAGGGAAGGGATAATGAAGTCATTAGGGACTGGAAGTTATTTACTGAACAGATGCTAAGCATACCTATGGCTCATAATATGGCGACAAACTACATGATACTCGACGGCACTAAAAATAGACAGATGCTAAAGGTAATGAGGCCTTACCAAGTATATGCGACACAGGAAGTAATAAATGAAGTAAAGAAAGTAAATTTTGAAGATGGAAGCCAAAAAGTCGGATATGTATGGCATACCACTGGTTCTGGAAAAACTATAACGAGCTTTAAAACCGCATGGCTTGCTAGTAGGCTACCTAACATTGACAAGGTAGTATTTGTAGTAGATAGGCTATCATTGGTAAATCAGACAAATGATAGCTACAGAGCCTATGATCCAGATTCTACAGACGATATGTCTGGAAATGTAATCGATGCGGAAAATACCAGCGATCTTATGAGAAAACTTAGAAGCAAAGACAAAAAACATATAATAGTAACCTCATTTCAAAAATTAAATAAACTAGTAAAGAGAGCAAACTTTAAAGATCCAGGTAAAAAACTCCTCTTTATAGTCGACGAAGCTCATAGGTCGACAGGAGGCGAAGGATTTGAACTTATTCAAAAGAAATTCAAAACGGCTGCTTGGGTCGGATACACAGGTACACCGATGTTTGACGTCAAAGACAATAAACTTACCACAGAAGAAATATTTGGACCTCTTTTAAGTTGCTATACTATTAGAGAGGCGATCGCGGATAAAAACGTACTAGGATTTATGGTCGATTTCCAAACTACAATAGATCAAGATGAAATGAGAAATACATACCTTCCTGAGTTTTTTAAAAGCCAAAACCCTAGTTGGACGGACGAACAAGTTAGGTATAAAATAGAAAATCTAACTCAAGAAGACATGGACGACGAGGTAAGCCCATCTTTTTACGACAAAAATCAAAAACACGTAGAACTTGTGGTTCAAGATATATTCAATAATTGGAAAAATAGATCCAACGAAGGTAAATACAACGCTATGTTGACCACAAAGGTAGGTGGAGGCAAAAGCTCTACCCCTATGGCGATGATGTATTTTGAAGAGTTTAAAAAAGAAAATGAAAAGAGAAGAAAAAATAACGAGCCTACTCTCAAAGTTGGTATTACCTTTAGTAAAATAACAGATAACAGTGATAATATGGTAGATATGAATGAAGCTCTACACAGAGCGATGATTCATTACAACAAAGAGTTTGGAACTAGCTTTGGCCTAGATACAGATAAAGAATACACTCAGGATTTGATGACTAGGATAAATAAAACAGCAGCAGATGGAAATTACCTTGATTTAGTAATAGTAGTCGACCAACTTCTAACTGGGTTTGACGCTCCTAAGCTAAATACCCTATATGTAGATAGAACCCTGAGAGGAGCAAATCTAATTCAGGCATACTCTAGAACTAATAGGATAGCGGATGTTCAGACAAAACCTTTTGGTAGGATAGTAAACTATAGATGGCCTGCAAACAATGAGAAGCTAATGGATGCAGCCCTAAAGATTTACGCTAACGTAGATTCAGCTAAAAAGAAAAAGGAAAAAGAAAATAGAAAAGAAAAGGAAATATTAATCGATTTAGGCGTTTTGCAAAAATCTTTTGAAGATCAGCTTAGAGAAACTAGAGAAATTGTCGAAACATTGAGGGAGATGACAGATAACTTCACGGATCTACCTCCTTCTGAAGCAAAAAAAGAGGAGATGTTTGAGCTTTTAAAGCAATACAATTCTCAAGTTGAAAAACTAAAGCAATATGCAAATGTCGATGCAAATGGGTGCTCAATAGAAGGATATAATTATGATGACCCTGACGAATTAATCAGACATTTGGGTATGGAGCCTGATGAAGAGGTAATGCTAAAGAGCGTGCTTACAAATGAGTTAAAGGATTTTATAGCTCAAAAGAGAAAAGTTCCGGTAATGATGCTAGATCTAAAGATGACACATATTAAGGATGTCGAGATAAACTATGATTACTTAACTGAATTAATAGAAGAACTTTTAAATCAAGTGCATGATGAGCAAACAGAGCTTATAGAAAAGACGAGAGAAAAGATCAGGAAATTTGCTTTTGGCTTAGAGGATAGAAATTACGCCGACAAGATAATAGCAACTGCTGATATGATTGTCGAGAAGATGTATCCAGATGCAAACTCTGATATTAGTTACCCCTATAAGATAGAATCAGTACACGATGTTGTCGAGGATGCAACTGTTGCTAGCGTAGATAGAATGCTAGTTAAATTTAGGTATAAATGGGGAATCACGGAGATAATCACAAATAACGAGCTGAAGGCATTGTTTGAAAATCACAGCTATAAAAATTCCGAGGATTTGAATAAAAGAGGCGAGATAAGCAATATCAAAAAAGCAGGCAAGAAGGTGTTTAAGACGATGGCTGGAGATGACGAGGTGGTTAAGATGCCTTTGATTAAATATGGAAACAGGTTAAGTGATGCAATTTATGAGTTAGCAGATCTTTATGTTCAGATGGTATAGGAGGGTTTATGAGCGAGAATAAAGAGAAAAAGAGGTTGGTGCCCAGGCTTAGGTTTCCTGGGTTTACGGATGATTGGGAACAGCGTAAATTGGGTTATATTGTTTCTATAAATTCAGGATATAATGGA
>JASBZE010000092.1 GCA_029983575.1 Peptostreptococcaceae bacterium | reverse complement strand
TAAGCACTTAAAACGCGAGAATCTAGAAAAGGAGGTTTCTGATGAAAGACAATTTGGTTTCGATAATAACACCAGTCTACAATGCAAAAGACTATCTCAGTGAAGCAATTGAATCTGTTATAAATCAAAGTTGGAAGAATTGGGAACTCATTTTGATAGATGATTGCTCGGATGATGGTTCAGATGAACTTATTAGACAGTTTATGAAAGATGAAGACAGGATTGTTTATATAAGAATGGAAGAAAATTCCGGGGCGGCTAAGACGAGAAATATCGGGTTAGAAAAAGCAAATGGAAGGTATATAGCTTTTTTAGACAGTGATGATGTTTGGAAGCCTAGAAAGCTTGAGATGCAACTTGATTTAATGAAGAAAATCAACTCGCCCTTTGTTTTTACATCGTATAGATATATGTTGAGCGATTCTTCCCTAACTGATAAAGTAGCGAGGGCTCCTAAAAAAATAGATTACGAAGGCCTTTTAAAAAATACCATTATCGGATGCTCCACTGTACTTATTGACAGGGAGATTATAGGAGACTTTAGGATGACAAATGTTAGAAAGGGACAAGATACTGCAACTTGGCTTAAATTACTTAAAAAAGTTGAGTTCGCTCACGGAATTTACGATGACTTGGTTGACTATAGAATTTCATCTACTTCTCTTTCTCATAATAAATGGGGAGCTATTAAGAGAACGTGGAATACATATAGAAATATTGAAAAACTCAGCTTTTTAAAATCTTGTTACGTATTTTGTTTTTATGCTTTTAATGCCGTTAAGAAGAGAGTAAAGCGAGAAAAATAATTACAGTAAATCTTTAATCAATGATTGGAGGAAGTTTATGAAAGTTGCTATTGCGGGAACAGGTTACGTCGGTTTGGTGACTGGGGTATGCATCGCTCATATGGGTTACCACGATGTCGTATGTACCGATATAGATAAAGATAGAATAGAAAAACTTAATAAAAAGATTTCGCCTATATATGAAAAAGACTTAGACGAATTTTTAGAGAGGGAGGTCGACAGAGGTAGTATTTCATTTACTACAGATGAGAAAAAAGCCTATGAAGATAGCGATGTAATTTTTATTGCTGTAGGCACTCCTGAGAGGACAGACGGCTCTGCAAATTTGGAGTATATAAAAAAAGTCGCTAAATCCATAGCCAAATACTCTAAATCTGGTTGTTTAGTAGTTATTAAATCCACCGTCCCAGTTGGTACTAACGACGAGATAGAGAAATACATAAACTCAAAGTCGGAGAAGGTATTTGAAGTTGCTTCGAATCCAGAATTTTTGGCCCAGGGAACTGCAATTGACGACACTATTAACGCTAGGAGAATAGTATTAGGAGTCGAAAGCGAAGATGCAAAAAATAAACTAGAAGAAATTTACAAAGGATTTAATTCTCCAATAATAGTTACTAATAGAAGGTCTGCAGAAATGATAAAATACGCTTCTAATGATTTTCTAGCTCTAAAAATATCATATATGAGCGATATTGCCAATCTATGTGAAATCGTCGGAGCTGATATTGAAGAGGTAGCTCTCGGGATGAGCTATGACGATAGGATAGGCGCTAAGTTCTTGAGGGCAGGGATTGGATATGGTGGCTCATGCTTTCCAAAGGATACTAAGGCATTGCACTGGTTATCAAATTCCAACGGCTATGAACTCAAAACGATAAAAGCGGCAATAGAAATCAATGAAGCCCAAAAACTCAAGTTAGTGAGAGAGGCTGACAAGGATATAGATTCTTTTGAAGGTATGAAGGTATGTGTTTTAGGACTCACATATAAGCCTGGTACTGACGATTTGAGAGAGGCTCCTTCAATAGTAAATATTAAATACCTTATTGAGAGAAATGCAGAAATTCACGTCTTTGATCCAGTGGGCATGAATAATATGAAAAAGATATTCGGTGATAAAATAATTTATGACGATAATATTAAAGATGCTCTGAGAGGAAGCGAGGCGTGTTTCGTAATGACAGAATGGAAAGAGATCAGGGATTTAACTCCAGAGATTTTTTTAGAGAATATGAAGGTGCCTAGGGTTTACGATGGTCGTAACTGTTATGATGTCGACGAGATGTTGGATAAGGGCATCAAATACTATTCTATAGGTAGGACTAGATAGGGGGAACATATGAGGGTATTGATAGTTAGAAATTCTGAGGCCCCTTTAAACGCGAGCATAAACAGGATAGCTTCAGCTTTATACGAAGGAAATGAAGTAATAGTTTTATCGAGATCTAGAAATAAAGAAGTTGACAAGCCTACATTTGTTACTGGAGAGATAGAAGTTGAGGGAGGAAAGGTAAAAAATTATGAGCTCATTCTTCCTGCTCAAACTGAAAGAGGTCTTAAAAACTTCTTCGTACTTAAAAAATTTATGGATGAGATTAGGAATTGGATGATAGAAAATAAAGATAAATATGATGTTATTCATGCCTTTGATTTAGATTGCGGAAGAGTTGCAAGAAAGATAGCAAAAAAATATAATAAAAAATTTGTATATCATATAGCAGATTTCTATGTTGACAGTCGTTCTAAAATTCCAGGGTTACTTAGAAATATAATAAAGTCAATGGAGTTTAGGGTTATTAACAATGCTGATGCTACTATAGTTTGCACGGAAGAGAGGAAGGAACAGATATCTGGAGCCTATCCAAAAAAACTTGTCGTAGTTCACAATACACCCAGAATAGACGAGGATTTGAGAGTAAACTACCTTATAAACAACAGGGAAAACAAGTTTTTATATAAAAAAGATTCTATGGATAAAGATGCAAAGCTAATTCTTTCTTATATAGGAGTTCTTTCTAACAGAAGGTTCGTAGATAAGTTGATAGATTTTGCAAAACAAAGAGATGACGTTGAAATTCACATAGGCGGCTACGGTCCCTTAGAAGATGAGCTAAAAAAAGTCAGTGAGACTAACAAAAATCTCATTTTCTTAGGAAAGGTAGATTATAAAGATACCTTTGATGTATATTCTAAGTCTAATATAATGGTTGCAATGTATAATCCTGATATTAGAAACCACAAATACGCAGCGCCAAATAAGATATATGAAGCGATGTTTTTAAAAAAGCCTATAATTGTGTGTAGGGATACGTCTATGGATAGGATAGTAGACGAATTAGACATAGGATTTTCAATAGACTTCGACTTAGATAGCTTTGTAAATTGTATAGATAATGTGATAGATTATCCTAAAATTCTAGAAGAAAAAGAAGAGAACTTCTTCGGGGTTTATGAGAAATACAGTTGGGATGAAATGAAGTCAAGGATTAGAGAACTATATAAATCACTATAGGTTTTAGACATTTATGTCCGAAAGTACCAAGCCGATGATTAATAAAGTATTAAGCTAATGACTAATAAAGTTAATGATTAATAAAATACCAATTTGATGATGAATTTTTAAAAAGGTATCTAAATCTAGGTTCAAACGGTATTAAAAATAATACGGGAGTGAGATTATAATGATCAATGTAATAGGACTTGGTTATATCGGGCTTCCCACAGCTCTTATGTTATCAAAAAATGGGGCCGACGTCGTGGGTAGCGATATAAATCAAGATGTGGTGTCATCTCTTAAGGATGGCTCTGCTTTTTTTAGTGAAGAAGAAATAAATAAATTATATAAAGAAGTATATAAAAAAATAGATTTTAAGAGTGAGTATGAAGCTGCCGACAGATATATTGTCGCCGTGCCTACACCATTTGACAGGGATACAAAAAAGGTGGATCCAAAGTACATAGTAAAAGCTGTGGAAGAAATAGTTAAGGTTTGTGAGGAAGATTCGATCATAATCATAGAGTCAACTGTCTCTCCAGGGACTATAGATAAGTTTATCAGGCCGATTGTAGAGGGTTCCAATAAAAAAATACACCTAGCACATGCACCTGAGAGAATATTGCCAACAAATATAGTTTATGAGCTTGTAAACAACTCTAGGACTATTGGTGCGGACGATAAAAAAGTACTAGATGAGGTTGAAAAGATATACTCCTCTTTTTGTAAGGGAGAAATATTCAAGACAAGCATAAAAGTTGCTGAGATGACAAAGGTAGTAGAGAATACTTACAGAGATATAAATATCGCCTTTGCAAATGAGTTGGCTCAGATCTGCGATCTAAGTGGCCTAGATGTATATGAAGTTATAAAAATCGCCAATAAGCATCCGCGAGTGAATATATTAAATCCTGGGCCGGGGGTAGGCGGTCATTGTATATCTGTAGACCCGTGGTTTTTAGTAGGAGATTTTCCAAAACAGACCAGACTTATAAACTCTGCTAGATACGTCAATGATTCCATGCCACTATACGTAAAAAATAAATTAAACTCCATTATGATAGATGAGGGAATAACGGATTATTCGAGAGTTGGAATATATGGGCTAACTTATAAGGCCAACGTAGATGATGTAAGGGAATCTCCTAGTATGCAGTTTTTAAGCATTTTAAAAGAAGAGGACAGGGATAAGATAGTAGTTTATGATCCATATATCAAAAAAATGATGTATAGATCACAAGCATTTGATTTCCAGGATTTCTTAAACTCATGTGATATTGTCCTCATCATGGTTGACCATGAGGAAATAAAAAATTCAACCAATGTTTCTAAACTTAGAGGCAAGGTTGTATTTGACACTAAACATATTGGAGAGGAACTGAAAAATAGGGCGAAAGTATACTATTCTCTGTAAAAACTAGACATAATTTTTAAAAATTGTTATAATGATAAAGTTTAATATTATTTATAGTAATGATAAAGATAAAAATATTATCGTAAAATATCAAGGAGGTCACTATGAAGAAGGTAATGGTAGTTTTTGGGACTAGACCCGAGGCGATCAAGGTAATTCCCGTAATTAAAGAATTGAATACCAGAAAAAATATTATTACTAAGATATTAGTGACTGCTCAGCACAGAGATATGCTCGATCAAGTACTAAATGACTTTGATATACATCCGGATTACGACTTGGATATAATGAAAGAGTCTCAATCATTAAGCTATATAACCTCAAAGATACTCGAGGGATTAGACGAGGTAATTGAGATAGAAAAACCAGATGTTATCCTAGTTCACGGTGATACTACAACGGCACTTGCCGCAGCTATGGCGGGATTTTATCACAAGGTCAAGGTAGGTCATATTGAGGCGGGACTTAGAACATACAATAAATATTTTCCTTTTCCCGAGGAGATAAACAGGCAGTTTGTGGGTTTAGTCTCAGAATATAATTTTGCTCCTACAGAATTGGCTAAGAAAAATCTCTTAGAAGAAAAAAAGCCAAAGGACAATATATTCGTTACGGGAAACACGGTTGTTGATATGTTAAAATATACTGTGAGAGAGGATTACTCTAGTCCCATTACCTCATGGGCTGGAGAAGATAAGCTAATACTCTTGACCTGTCATAGAAGAGAGGTCATTGGGAAAACTATGGAAGGAATTTTTAGGGCAGTAAAAAATATTGTTAAACACAGAAATGATGTTAAGGTGGTTTTTCCAGTTCATAAAAATCCAAAGGTTAGAGAAATAGCTAAAAAAGTATTTAGTGGAGAAGATAGGATTAAATTAATAGAACCATTAGATGTTATAGATTTTCACAACATAATGAAAAGATCCTTCTTAATACTCTCAGATAGTGGAGGAATACAAGAAGAAGCTCCAGCATTTGATATACCTGTGTTGGTACTTAGAAATGAAACGGAGAGAAAAGAGGCTCTAGATGCTGGCACGGTGGTTTTAGTTGGAACTGACGAAGAAAATATATTCAATGAAACCATCAGCTTACTTGAAGATAAAGAAAGATATGAAAAGATAGCGAAGGCAAGAAATCCATATGGAGACGGTAATGCCAGCAGAAGAATAGTTGATGTAATATCTGATTGATGAGGAGAATACTATGAGAGTTTTTTACATAGTGAATATGAACCAAAATAATATCAAGGGGCTTTTTACTGCAAATCACGGCAAATTAAAAGCGTTAAAAAATATTATAGGTAAAGATGATATAATTGATGTCCTATCAGTTCAGTATCAAGATGAGGGGATATTAAAAATAATTAAGAAATTGATGGGTAAGAAGGTATTTGTAAACAACGGAGAAAGTTTTATATATGACGGACTCAGGTATAAAAAAGAGTACTTGGGGATTAACCTTAAATTCAAATCAATAGAAAAATCTGGTAAAGA
>JASBZE010000091.1 GCA_029983575.1 Peptostreptococcaceae bacterium | reverse complement strand
TAAAAAAAGGCTACGCATAAGCGCAGCCTTTATTATTATGAATTACATTTCTGCCATTCTCTTGTATCCTTCGTATCTAGCCTTTGCATCTGCTTCAGCTTTAGCGAATAATTCCTCAGCTTCCTCTGGGAATTGTCTAACTAGTGAAGAGTATCTAACTTGATTCATTAGGAATTCTCTAAATGATGCCTTAGGTTCCTTAGAATCTAGAGTGAATGGGTTCTTACCTTGATCAGCTAGATCTGGATTGTATCTGTATAGATGCCAGTATCCAGCGTCAACAGCTTGACCTTCGTTAGCTATTGTTCTACCCATACCTTCTTTTAGACCGTGGTTGATACAAGGTGCGTAAGCTATTATTAGAGATGGACCGTGATGTGCTTCAGCTTCTACTACAGCCTTTAAGAAGTGGTTCTTATCAGCTCCGATAGCAACTTGAGCTACATATACATTACCGTAAGTAGCAGCCATCATACCTAGGTCTTTCTTCTTAGACTTCTTACCTGAAGCAGCGAACTTAGCAACTGCAGCAGCTGGAGTAGCCTTAGAAGATTGTCCACCAGTATTTGAGTAAACTTCTGTATCAAATACAAGCACGTTTACGTCTTCGCCTGATGCAAGTACGTGGTCTAGTCCACCGTAACCGATGTCGTATGCCCAACCGTCTCCACCTAGGATCCAGTGTGATCTCTTAACAAAGTAATCTCTAAGTTCATCTAATTTAGTAACTACATCTGCAACTTTTTCGTCAGCCATTACTTTAGAGTCTAACTTAAGTGCATCTACTATATCAGCAAGAGCATTACTTCTTTCTATAGTTCCCTCACCGTTGTCTATATTTTCTACCCAATCAGCTAATACTTTCTTAGCATCTTCGTCTGGGCAAAGTTCGTTTAATTCATTAACTAGGTCTTTAACCTTATATCTTAATTGCTTAACTCCTAGATACATACCATAGCCGTATTCAGCATTATCTTCGAATAATGAGTTAGCCCAAGATGGTCCTTTACCTTCGTGGTTTACTGTGTAAGGAGTTGAAGGAGCAGATCCACCCCAGATTGATGAACAACCTGTTGCGTTTGCTATCATCATTCTATTACCGAATAATTGAGTTACAAGCTTGATGTATGGAGTTTCACCACAACCTGCACAAGCTCCTGAGAACTCTACAAGTGGTTGTCTAAATTGAGATCCCTTAAGTGTATTTACGTTCATAAGGTCACCCTTATTGTGGTTTAATGTGATATCCATAGCGAATTTCCAGTTTTCTTCTTGTTCAGCTATTTGAGCTTCAGCAGGCTTCATGATAAGTGCTTTTTGCTTAGCTGGACAAACATCAGCACAGTTTCCGCATCCTGTACAGTCTTGAGTAGAGATTTGGATTCTATATTTGTAGTCTTCCATTCCTTTACCCATAGCCTTCTTAGCTTCAAATTGTTGAGGTGCTTTTTCAAGCTCTTCATCTGTAGCTAATATAGGTCTGATACAAGCGTGAGGACAAACAAATGCACATTGGTTACATTGGATACAGTTATCTATTTGCCACTCAGGAACTTCAACTGCGATACATCTCTTTTCATAAGCAGCTGTTCCTGCTGGGAACGTACCATCTTCATATCCGTTAAATGCGCTAACTGGAAGTTTATCTCCTTGTTGAGCATTCATTGGCCTTAGGATATTCTTAATAAATGCTGGTTCCATATGTTCTTGTTCACCGATAGAGTCAACAGCGTCTTTCCATTCAGCTGGTACGTCTATCTTAACAAGTGCGTTGATACCTTTGTCAACAGCTTCCCAGTTCATCTTAACTATCTTTTCACCCTTATTTCCATAAGTCTTTTCGATTGACTGTTTAAGGAACTTGATAGCACTTTCATTGTCTATTATTGATGCTAGGTCAAAGAATGCAGCCTGCATGATCATGTTGATTCTGTTTCCTAGTCCTATTTCATTAGCTAGAGTTACAGCGTCTACTGTGTAGAAGTTGATTTCATTTTCTGCAAGATATCTCTTCATCTTAGCTGGTAAGTGAGTATCTAGCTCTTCAGGTTTCCATAATGTGTTAAGTACAAATGTACCGCCTTTTTTAAGACCTTCTAGTACATCGTATTTGTCAACATAACTTTGGTTATGACATGCTACGTAGTCTGCTTCGTCGATTAAGTAAGTCGCTCTTATTGGAGTATCACCAAATCTTAAGTGAGATACTGTAACACCACCTGATTTTTTAGAGTCGTATGCAAAGTAAGCTTGAGCATACTTATCAGTGTTGTCACCGATGATCTTGATAGCCTGCTTATTAGCACCAACAGTACCATCAGATCCAAGACCCCAGAATTTACATCTAACTGTACCAGGGTAAGTTATACTTAGTTTTTCATTTATCTTTAATGAAGTATTAGTTATATCGTCAACTATGCTTAGAGTGAATCCATCCTTAGGCTCATCAGCTACTAGGTTATCAAACATAGCCTTGATGTCTGTAGGAGTAGTGTCTTTTGAACCTAATCCATATCTACCACCAACTACTAGAGGAGCATTTTCTTTTCCGTAGAATGCTGATTGTACATCTAGTTTTAGTGGTTCTCCAAGTGAACCTGGCTCTTTAGTTCTGTCTAAAACAGCAACTCTTTCAACTGTTTCTGGCATAGCTTTTAGGAAGTGTTCTACTGAGAAAGGTCTGAATAGGTGAACCTTTACTACACCGTAGCTTCCACCCTTTTCGTTAAGTACATCTATAACTTCTTCAATAGCTTCTGTTACAGATCCCATTGCTACTACAACGTTCTTAGCGTCTTTTGCACCGTAGTAATCGAATAGGTGGTATTTTCTTCCAGTTAATTCTCCGACCTTTTCCATGTATTTTTCAACTATACCAACTATTCTATTGTAGTATTGGTTGTGAATTTCTCTAGTTTGGAAATATATGTCAGGGTTTTGAGCAGTACCTCTAGTAACAGGTGCGTTAGGAGTTAGTGCGTGATCTCTAAACGCTTTAACTGCTTCCAAATTGATAAGTTGTTCATATTCTTCGTTTTCCATTAACTCTACTTTTTGGATTTCGTGAGAAGTTCTAAATCCATCGAAGAAGTGAATAAATGGAAGTCTTCCTTCAATTGCTGAACAGTGAGCTACAGATGCTAAGTCAGCAACCTCTTGAACAGATCCTGAAGCTAGTAATACAGCCCCAGATTGTCTACAGGCCATAACGTCTTGATGGTCACCGAATATAGAAAGTGCTTGAGCTGCAAGTGCACGCGCAGAAACATGGAAAACACCTGGTAGAAGTTCTCCTGCACATTTGTATATATTTGGTAACATAAGAAGTAGTCCTTGAGAAGCAGTGTATGTAGATGTTAATGCACCAGCTTGTAGTGAACCGTGGAAAGCTCCTGCAGCTCCACCTTCTGATTGCATTTCTACAACTTTTACCTCTTGACCGAATATATTTTTCCTTCCGTTTGATGACCAGTCATCAACTAGTTCTGCCATAGTAGATGAAGGAGTAATAGGATAAATTGCCGCTACGTCTGTAAATGCATATGAAACGTGAGCAGCAGCCGTATTACCATCTACTGTTTTCATAAATTTAGCCATGATTTCCTCCTTTTAAATAATTAATCTGACCTACTTATATGTGTATTTTGCCTTAACGACATTGAATATGTCTTGGTATAATATTATTATACATAAAAATATTGATAAAATCAATTGATAAAAAATAATTTATTAAAACACAAACCGATATCTCTGTTTACAGAATTGTGCATACAAATTTGTAAAATAAGTAAAAAGGCTCTTTTTGCTTAAATTATGCATATTTCATTACAAAAACAATTATTTTTGTAAGCAAATAATTAAAGTTTGGCTTATGTCTGAAAATGAAATATTATACCATTTTTCAGAGTAAAACCAAACTTTTCTTTTGCCAATTGAAAATAGATATTATGTCCTTTTTTTAATAGAAACTAGTAGTATGTCGTCATTTTTTTCTTTTCCCGAGAATTTTTGCATCTCTTTTTTGAAATTTTTGATAAATTCTCTAGGAGGATTTGTATAATTTTTTAGAAGAAATTTTTCAAACCTGTGGGGTCCGTACTCTTCTCCTTCCAGATTCACAGTTTCTAATATACCATCAGTAAAAAAAGTGATCATCTGATAGTCCGAAACGTGTAGGAGATTATTTTCGTAATTTGTATTTTCTAAAACTCCAATTGGTATCCCCCTATTTCCTCTTGAGAAATCTATTATAGTATTTGCGTTTTTTACTATTATCGGAAAATAATGTCCCGCATTTGCAATAATGAGGCTGTTTTTTTCCATATTGAGAGTTCCTATAATGCAGGTTGCAAATACTCCCATTTTATCAAATTCTTCATATAGGTTTGAGTTCATCGATCTTAGTATTTTTCCAGGAGATGATGTCTGCTTACATAAAACTTTAAAAGCCCCCTTCATAAGTGCTACGATATAATTTGCTACTATACCATGACCCATGACATCAGCAACCATAAATTTAATTACATTTCTATTTTGAGTTTCTGCTAAGTATACATCTCCACCTACTATACTTGATGGTTCGTGGTAGTAAAACAACTCCCTATCACCTTGAAGTACGGCATTTGACCTATTCATTATGAGTTTTTGCTGTTCCCTAATCATACTCAGTTCCTTTTTTAGTACCTCGTGTTTTATATTCTCCTCTAAGGTCTCGAACTGATATAATGCTAGGAAAAGCTGATTTTTAAAAATATCTAATATCCTATCGTCATCCGTTGAATAAGAATGTGCATTTACGCAAACCATAGCAATTGAAACGTCATTTCTGGAGGCCTTACTGAATATGTATGAATTAACTCCATCATGTTTTGTCACCCTATCATACTTCTCTCCGTAATTTTGGAATCCGTGTTTATCGTCTTTTTGATATATCTCATCTAAAATAGCGTGAAAGTCAACTGTATTTCCTATTTCATCGTACATATTTATGTATTTTTCTTCGTACTGACCTTCATCATTTTTCTCATAAACAACTATACATGACTGTAGACTGTCAGTTAGCCTACAAACATTCTCGCATGATAGATCGAGAAAATTTTGCATATCCTTATTTTCATATAGTTTAATTATAGCTTCACTTACCGTTCCTAGGGTTTTTCTTAGTTTGGAGATTATCTCTCTGGTAACGCCATTCTTTTTTGTAATCTCTATAGATAAAGACATCAATGTCACTACCTGTTTAATATAGTCTATATCATCCTCATCTACATATTCCCCATCCTTAAGAAAACAAGTCAGAAATCCAACGACATTTCCGCTTATCACCATAGGAAATACAATCCTTCCCACATAACCCTCGAACCTAGCAATCACTCTTTCCTTGATTGCCTTAGGATCGCTAAAAACGTCTGGAATATATATAATTCTTCTAGTTCTCACAGAGTCTTTAATATAATCTGGGTAGTTATCGAAGTCTATTTTATATCCGAATTTGGTCTTGTCTGACGTAAATTGCTTAGGAATGTACTGAAGTGTTTCGGAGCAAACTAAATAGGCTTCCGATAGATCGCTACAGTGAAATAGATTGACACAGGCTTTTTTTGGATGGACGACTTCTAACATTTTATCTACTATTTTATCCTTAATCTCGTAGAAATCCGTCGATTCTGTAACAATAGTAGAAATTTGAACTAGGTTTTTTATTTTATTCATTTGATCTTTGACCATAATCGTCCCTCCTATCACTTTTAATCCCTATGTATAGGTTATCATAGTTGGTCTTGATTTTAAAGATAGTTCTCATAAAATCATTTGATTTTTTTATAATTATCTTATTTTTTATTGTAATAAGTTTAGATTTATCATACAATGATAATGGAGGGGATGTTTATGTTAGTTAAACAACTACAACTGGATACTCGTAGTAAGTTATACACCGCTACCAAAAAAGTGCTAAGAAAATATCAAAAGGGGATAATTTCTGGCAAATTGACTTCAGAAAAGTTCGTAAAAAATATGCTCGCTGATGAGTCCATTATATCTCTTCTCGACGACGACTTGATCGAAGAAGATGAATTCAAAGACTCATATAAATCATACGTGGAAAAGTTAATCGAGATACAAAACGAAAATCTCGTAAAGAGCAAAAAATCACGTAATAAAAAGCAGCCGGAGAGAGCAAACGTATCACTTATGCATGAGTTAAAACAGTTACTTGGTAAATCAGAATACGAGCTCACTATACCAACAAAGTATCTTTCAAATGAAGATATGAGTTTTTTGGTTTACTACTTGACCACTGGTGAAATTGAACTAGGAAACGAAAGAATTTATAATTATTTGTGTAAAAAATAATCTTTATATTTTGTATATTTGAATGTCTATTTTTTAGTCTATGTTTTAATTAAATAAGCTAATAAGTATGGTTCTATGTCAAATAACGTTGATGACAATATAATCAACTAATATTTTAT
>JASBZE010000090.1 GCA_029983575.1 Peptostreptococcaceae bacterium | reverse complement strand
AAACTCACGCTATTTTTTGTTTGAGTTGTAAATCTGAACCATTCAACACTAATTAACCGTGGATTTTAAGCGCTCTCTATGGTATAATATTTTGTAGGCTGTTTATATTGGCTAGAATAGGCGAATTAATAAATGCATAATTAAGGAGTAACAATGATAAATTATTCAAATAAAAAAAAGCAAACTAAGAGAGAAAAGATTAAAAAAAGAATAATAAAACCGCTCATTTATGTATTGATTATTGCATTAGTGCTGGGTATAGGAAATTTTGCGCTCAACAAACTTGCATTTAGAAATTATAATATGAAATCATTTATGGGCGCTAATAGATATGTGACAGGAAATGTTGTAAATAAAGGCCATTGGAAGAATGCCGACACGGCTATAATAGTTAACACGAACTATTTAAACGATGCAGTAGGAGCAGTTCCCTATGCCTTTGACAAAAAAATTCCTGTTTATTTTACTGAAAAAGAAGTTATAGAAGATGTCGTTATAAAAGACATTAAATCTAGAAAGATAAAAAACGTGATAATAACAGGTGGAATAACATCCATATCCAATAGAGTTGAAAGAACCTTAAAGAGAAACGGCATAAACTCCACTAGGATAATTGCCAAGAGAGGAACGGGGCTTTCCTTAAAGTTTGCAAGTCTATTAAACGAGAGAAAGAAAGTGCCTGCTGTTGCTGTAGTAGCTAATGAAACTATGAATACGCCAAATGCGGTTTCATTTATGCCTATAGCGTCAAAGGAGAGAATACCTGTTATAGTATTTAAAGAACACGAGCGTTCTGAAGTTCTTAATTTTATTAGGGAAATAGGAGTAAATAAGGTGTACGTAATCGGGAATACATCGAGCTTTACGACTTCGACCATAAATTTGCTTCCTAATGCCGAGGTAATAAGCGGAAAGGATAGGTTTGAGGTAAATAAAAATATAATTAGGAGATTTTTTAAACCAGGTCAAACCGATACTGTTTACGTAACTAAGGGTGGTACTTCTGAAAACGAGAAAGAGCTTAAGGTTGGAGAGTTTATAAATTCACTATATTCTTCTAACATTGCAGCAAAAGAAGGAGCCCCGGTAATGTTTAGCAGAGAAGATTACCTCACAGTCAAAGAAAGTAAATTAATAAAAGACCTTAAGATCAAAAATATAAAACAAGTTGGATTCAAACTTAAGAGAAGGTCGATTTTCAATCCAGAAAGACTGAGAATAGCTTCAGCACTATCTCTGATGGCAATATCTCTGTTCTTGGTATTTAGAGCAATATATTCTAGGGAATAGCTTCTTATGAATATTTTGTAAAAAAATAATTAGTTTAGATTAAAAAATATATATTGGAAGGAGACTCTATGTCTAGTTTAGATAATAAAAATGAGTATGACCTAACCGAGGCGATGATTGAAAGCATCGACTACTCTCAGGTCAAAGGCGGGTCATTTTTTGAATTTTACCAAAGGGTCCTGGACATCTTGTTTTCCATCGTAGCCCTAACTATTGGGTTGCCGATAATACTTATAGCGGCGATTTTTATTAAGATCGAAGATGGAGGAGACATTTTCTATAAACAGGAGAGGTCTGGGAGATATGGAAGGCCTTTTTACTGTGTTAAATTGCGTTCAATGAGGCCTGATGCAGAAAAATTTGGAGCTCAGTGGGCTGAAAAAGACGATCCAAGGGTCACTAAGGTTGGAGCCTTTATAAGGAAGACTAGGATTGACGAGATACCACAGATTTTTAATATTCTGGTAGGGGATATGTCGCTAATAGGCCCTAGGCCTGAGAGACCGGTATTTGTCAGGGAATTTACTGAGAAAAACCCAAATTTCGTCGATAGATTAGCTATTAAGCCAGGACTTACTGGATGGGCTCAGGTAAATGGAGGATATGAGATAAGTCCAGATGAAAAATTGGTTTACGATGTATATTACATAAGAAATAGAAGTTTCGTACTCGATATGAAGATAATATTTATGACGATAAGAGTTGTTCTTACGGGGGATGGAGCTAGGTAGATACGAGGTGATAATATGAATGGCAGACAATTAAATAGATATAACAACCTAAAAATTGCTGACGATAAATATATTGATGGCCTGGTTTCTATAATTATTCCTGTTTATAATGCAGGGGAGTTTTTAATTTCCACAGTGGAGAGCATTTTAAGGCAGACATATGATAATTATGAAATTATAATGGTAGATGACAAGTCTACTGACAATTCGAAAGAAATTATTAAGAGTTATGATGATAAATTCGACAATGTAAGACCCTTATATTTAGAAGAAAACGCCGGTGTTTCCAATGCAAGAAACGAAGGAATAAAAAATGCAAGAGGACGTTATCTAGCCTTTTTAGATAGCGACGACATGTGGGAAGACGACAAACTTGAGAGGCAACTCGAGTTTATGAAGAGAAATAACTACCATTTTACTTATACAGGTTATAGCTTTGTAGATGATATGGGAAATAGCTTAAACTCAGTTGTGATTCCTAAGGCAAGGGTTGATTACAATGAGCTTCTAAAAACCAATGTGATCCCGTGTCTGACTGTAATAATTGATAGATATTATATAGATGATATTGTAATGCCTAGCATAAGACATGAGGACTATGCTTGCTGGCTTTCGATACTTAAAAGGGGACATGAGGCACATGCACTCAGAGAGCCTTTAGCGAGGTATAGGACCAGGGCTAATTCACTTTCGGGTAATAAACTCAAGGCTGCTTCTTGGACTTGGAATATACTTAGGAATGTAGAAAAGCTGCCACTCCATACAGCGATATATTATTTTATGATCTATGCAACTGTTAATATTAACAAGCATTTTATAAAAAAATAAGGCAGGTAAGATATGAAGTTTAGTTTGGTTGTAGGGACCTATGGTTCAAGGCTTAAGGAACTAAGGGTCCTATTTGAAAGTATAGAAAGACAAACCTATAAAAATCTAGAAGTTGTAGTTGGAACTCAACAAAACTACGATGAAATAAAGTCTTTACTAGAAGAATTTAGTTTTTCAAGTTCAATAGCAAAGGCTGATGGGAAGGGACCGTCAAATAGTAGAAATGCCGCCCTTAAAAATGTGACGGGTGACGTACTTACATTGACTGATGACGATAGTTGGTATAAGGAGGATGCACTAGAGAAAGTCTATGAGAAAATCAGTCAAGATGATCCGGATATTGCAATTTTTCAAAACCACGAGCCATCAACTGGAAGACAACTTAGGGAATACCCAAGGGAAGCTACTACGTCGATGACTAGAATAGAATTACTCAAACAGATGTCTCTAGATATTTATATAAATCTAAATAGAGTAAAGATGATAGAGTTTGATGAGAGATTTGGAATAAATTCATTGTATAATTCCGGAGAAGACAATATATTTTTGATGGATCTATACAATATGGGTTACACAAAGATACATTACTATCCTATAATAATCACAAACCATCCATATAAAAAAGGAAATTATATGGATGAAAAATCATTTATAGATAAGGGACCTCTTTTTAAAAGGCTTTTTGGACCTTTTAAAGGCATCTTACTGTTGATTCCGTTTGGATTAAAAAAGAAAAAGGAAGTTAGCACTAATAATGACAATAAGTTTTGGTTATTATATTTTGAAATGATCAAGTCATTTATCAATTTTAAGGTATAAATTAATAGAAAAAGATTAGTTGGCAATAAAAATGAGGTATTAGAGATGTTGGATAAATTAACTAGGCTATCAAAACAGGCCCTTGATATGATAATAACTAAAATAGCACTAAGTTTTGACACTGAATCCAAAGAAGAGTATAAGGATTTGTGGTTGATATCTGAAAGAGGCACTGAGGCAAAAGATAATGGCTTTTGCTTTTTTGAATACATAGTTAAAAATCATCCACAGATAAATGTACGATATGTTATTGATTTAGAAAAGGCTGGAAATGACGCGGTTAAGCTAAAACCATATATGGATAAGATAATAAAGTTTAAGAGCAAAGAGCATAAGAAGGCCTTTCTGATGGCGAAATACGCTATATCATCTCACAGTGGATTTTTAGAGCCATGGAGCTATAGGCTTTATAAAATGATTTTAGATAGGCAAGACAAAAAGACCTTTGTTTTTCTGCAACACGGAGTAATTCTACACGATCTTTCGGATTACGCTTCAAGGGAAAAAATAAGGGCAGATCTTTTTATTACGACTACTAAAAGAGAGTATGAATCTATATCTTCTCCTATATATGGCTATAGGGATGAAGAGGTCGTTCAAACTGGAATTGCTAGATTTGATAAGCTAAATGACTTTGATTTAAAAAAACAGATATTGATTATGCCGACTTGGAGACAGGATATTGTAAATCCGTCATATGCACAGGGAGCTGAAAAGTCAGATGAGATCTTTACCAATAGTGAATACTTTACTAGGTTCAACTCTCTAATTAATAACGTGAGACTCGATAAAATTTTAGGAAAAAATGGATATAAATTGGTTTTCTATCCTCATTATGAGATTCAGCCATATATTAAATACTTTGAAAAAAAATCTAAAAATCTCGTTATAGCGAAAAAGGAAGAATATGACGTTCAAGATCTTCTTAAGAGCTCTGAGATTTTGGTAACTGATTTTTCATCAATACAATTTGATTTTGCTTATATGAGAAAACCACTCTGCTATTACCAATTCGATTCTATAGACTCTCACTATAAGACCGGGTATTTTGACTATGAAGTTGATGGCTTTGGACCAGTATTTTCTGAGGAAGAAGAGGTAGTGGATTATATTGCTAAACTTCTTAAAAGTTCAGAAGTTCCTAAGCTTGAGCAAAAGTATCTAGATAGGATCAACGCCGAATTTAATTATCACGATGATAAAAATTGTGAGAGAATATACAAAGAAATTATTAGAATAGAGAAATAGTAAATAGAAAAAGAAAAAATGTAAATATACTAGAACGATAAAAAGATAAGATGGTAAATATACCAGAACAATAGAAAGATAAAAGGATATAGTAAAAATTCATAAAACAATAATATGAAATAAATATAAATTAAGTTTAAAAAGCAAGAAGGTGAGACTATGGACATTAATAAAAACACTAAAAACAGCAAAAAGGGCGGGGGCCTATTTAATACAAAATCCAATAGCAGTGGATTCGCTTCTAAAAAGGGACCTTTTCAATCAAATAAAGTCGGTATAAATAATAAGAGAAGTGCCTTTGACTCAGGGAAAGGTGCATTTAACAGGTCTGGCGGCGTTTTTTCCGGAAAAAAATCTAGAATTAGACATTTTTTACCTCCGCAAGTACAAAATGTACTATGTGTTTTGTTGGTCTTCTTTTTAAGTCTCAAATACTATGCAAGCATAATGTCTTTTAACGGGATTTCAAAGATATCAATGCTTATAACCTTAGGAATTTCAACAGTTATAATCCTAAATAACATAAAGAAATACAAAGTTCTTCATTACGTTGTTTTCGTGATCTTTGCTGCACAATTCGTATTGACGAGAAATTTTACTCTTCTATACGCTTACTACATAGCGCTCGGTCTTTACAATATGAAGTTTAGATTTTTGATGAAGATGTTTTTGTTTTCAAATGCGGTGTTATTCAGTGTAATGATGGTATTTAACATAACCGGGTACATGCCATCGGAGTTTATACACGGAAGAAATGATTTTGGGTTTAAAAATCCGAATGCCGCCTTTTTAGCGATGTTTTTAATCTGGGCATCATTTGCTTATCTAGCTTATGACAAGATGAACAAGTTTGATACTATTATACTTTTTGTAATGGGACTTATAATGTTCTCACAAACGGGAACTAGGACTGGATTAATAACAATAATATTAGCAGGACTTATAATTTATCTATATAAGACAAGGAAATTTCTGCCGGAATGGTTGCTTAAATGGGGATCTATATTATTTCCAATAGGGCTTACCCTGTTTAGTTTGATAATTACTTATCTGCTTTACGATAGTTATATACTAAATGACGTTCTTTCCCATAGGCCTCTTTATTGGAATAAGTATTTTACAGATCCTAGAGCTGGGCTAAACCTGATAGGGTATGCGGCAAATATAAGAGAGACTTTATTCATGCCTAGGATGCCATTTGATTCAGGTTATCTGTGGGCTTTGTTTAGCCATGGTCTAGTATGTTATACCATAGTGTTAGGACTTATAACTTATACTCTTAAATGCTTATACGAACAGCAGAAGAGGGCAGAGATTGTTCTTATGCTAGGGCTATTAGTTTACTGTTTCGCCGAAAGTATAATGCTAGATATATCAAACAACATAACCCTTGTATTGATGGTTTACGCGGTATTTAATATAAGGGGTAGAGAGGTTCTTAGGTAAAATAAAATTTAAGGATAAAGCTATAATATTAGCTATAGTGCTTTTTGATAAAAGAACATACATAAGCACTTAAAACGCGAGAATCTAGAAAAGGAGGTTTCTGATGAAAGACAATTT
>JASBZE010000089.1 GCA_029983575.1 Peptostreptococcaceae bacterium | reverse complement strand
GGTTTAAATAATTAAAATGCAGCTTATCGTACTGGCTTCGAGTTTTTACTGAACTCGAAGATCTTCGATAAGCTGCTTAATTAGTTTATTCTACAACTATTCCTATAATATGTTTTAAGTCTACCTTTCCTTCGTCTACTTTTTTCATATCTTCGCCATATTTATATATTTTTCCTTTTCCTCCGATATAGAAATAGTCATCTTCTGAAGCTATAGAATTTATAGGATGGTTTAATTTTTCTGTTTTTACAACCTTATTAGCCGTAGTTGAATATGTTTGAACCTCAGCATTTGAGTTATAGTCTTTTGCTGTAAATAGTATTATATTTCCATTTTCCTCTAATGAGTCTATAGTTGACTGACCAATTTCGGTTGTAGCCACTGGTTTTTTAGCCCTAATGTCGTACACAGCTAAAATAGTAGAATAATTATTAGATTTCTTTACATTGTAAATGAGGTATAGGTTAGAGTTTTCAGTATACACGTCATTTAGAGTGATGTCGCTATTTTCAAGTCCCTTAGCCTTATCCCCTAATATATCTACGTCTTTTATTTTATTATTCAAATCAAAACTATTTTTTCCACTGTATACTAGCTCTGAAGATTGTAGGTCACCACCGTTTTTATGCGCATAAATCACATCGTCATCTGTTGTTATATAATCTAAGTAAGGTGAAGTACCATTGTTTTTAGCACCTAGAGACGTTGAGCTAACCTCTTTATTTTGCTTTAGATCATATACGGTAAAGTTTGAAGACTCTAAATCTGAGTATAATAATTTATCATCGTCTATATCCATGGCTTTAACAGGAGATTTTGTGTCAATATCTGTTGTTTGTTTTGTTTTAGTATCATAAACTGTGATTGAACTCTTATTAGACTTAGCATCTGTGGTTGGGATATAAAATTTATCGTCATCTGTTAGAAATTTTATCCCCATATTATCTACTACAGTTTTACCTAGGTCAACCTCTTCTTTTTTCTTATAAGCTGAATCGAGGATCTGTATCTTAGAACTATCCTTTTCAGAATCCTGTCCGATCACATAAATTATGCTTTCATCTCTTGCTTCTCTTTCGTTTCTGTCGTCTTTGTCTCTGTCATGATCTCCATCTACATCGTTTTTCTTACACCCCGTAAAGAGTAGAGCTGCTATTAGAACAGCTGGTAATAATATTTTTTTCATAAGTAACTCCCTTCTAATATATTTATGGATTAATGTTTATTAGGTATCGTTTGTATAAATGCAAAAAACCACCTAAAAACATCTAAATAAAAAATCGTCCACGCTGCAATTATTGCAGACGCAGACGATATTTTAGTCCATTAAGCTTTTCTGCCAGTGATTGCGTTAACTATTGCTAGTAAGATACAAGCACCTACTATACCCAGGATTGTTCCTCCGAGTGTAAATTTGGTAACTCCTCCAGGCATGTGTAGGAATGTGCTTCCTATCCAACCACCAATCATTGAACCTACGATACCTACTATAATGTTAGCTAGTGCACCCATTTGTGCATTTTTCTTCATTATAATACTTGCTATCCAACCTACTATTGCTCCAAAAATAATCCAACCAATCATGATATACCCCCCTTATTGGTAAAATATTTAACCTACTTCTTAGGTATTTTGTTTACATTATTTTTATACCTTTAAAAAAATATACTAAACACAATTTTAAAAATGTTAGATTTTCTTAAGAATTTCTATTGTTAGAATCGCAAAAACTCAATAAGTCTAGGATATTATAAAGCTTTATGTTAGTAAATTTCTTAAGATTTTCTGTATACTACCTTACCTCCGACCATTGTCAAAAGCGGGCTTAAATCCTTAATTTCCATAGGGTCTATCTCAAAAATATCTTCTTCTAACACAATGAGGTCGGCGAGATACCCCTCATAGATCCTTCCCTTTGTATCTTCTGCAAATTCTACGTAGGCACTTTCTTTTGTATATGCGTCTATTGCTTCATATACATCAACACATTCATCGGGATAGAAACCTCCTTCAGGCTTTCCTCCTTTATTTTTTCTGGTTATTGCCATATATAGATTAGGAAATGGATTTAAATCTTCCACTGGAGAGTCAGTTCCATAAGATACGTGGGCGCCTTTTCTCATAAGAGTTCCAAAGGCATATGATGTAGATGAGAGTTTTTTTCCGACTAGATCCTCTACAATCATCATATCATAATCAAGAAATATCGGCTGTGCCATCACACAGATATCATTTCTAGCTATTCTATCCACCAACTCATCATCTGTTATCTGGCAGTGTACGACACAGTGACGTAATTTGTTTTTTCCGTCTATAAAAGCTGATTCAAAGCAGTTTAAAGCGCCCTCAATAGCTCCGTCACCTATAACGTGGGCGATGACCTGAAGTTCATGCTCCTTAGCCAGTTTACAGTATTTCATCATTTCGTCTTCACTTATCCATTCTTCTCCATGATTATCTCTGTCCATCAAGTAGCCATCCCTCATTAAGGCAGTCCTAGCTCCCAGGCTACCATCCCTAAAAAGCTTGAGGGGGCCAAGTGTAAGCATATCACTCTCATATTTACCAGATTTATAATCATGGTATTCGGCTTTTTCTAGATACTCTTTGAACTTTTCTATATCATTAAAACAAACTTGATGCCTATATCTTATAGGAGCTTCTTTTTTAGAATATATATCCCTAATTAAAGAAAATGCCTTTGGACCATCCATAAAAGTAGTGCCGACGTCGTTTGACTGAACAGAAGTAACCCCGCAACTAGCAGCATAGTTTAGAGTTTCTATCATCATTTCCCTTCTTTCGTCCATTGTGAAGTCGGGGATGGTGTCTTTGGCGTAATTACAAGCGTTACCTATATAAACTCCATTTGGATTATTATCTTCGCCTTTTCTAAACTCTCCGCCTGGATATTGAGGAGAGTCCTCGGTCAAACCTAAAATCTCTATAACCTTTGAGTTAGAAGAAACTATATGACCGCAGACCCTCTCTAAAACGATAGGGATATCGGTTGAAATCTTATCTAGGTCGTATTTATTTGGAAGCCTTGAAGGGTCGTCAAAATAGTCTTGATTCCATCCTATGGCGTGAATGCCGTTTTTGCATCTTTCCGGATGATCCTTTAAGAATTTTTTGCACCTATCAATAAGCTCTTCTATAGAACGAACACCCTCGATATTTACCTGCCTTCTGGTTTCAGCAGTCTGCATTATGTGGCAGTGTGAGTCATTTAGTCCGGGTAATACTACTTTTCCCTTTAAGTCCAGACACTCGTCGATTTTTTCTATTTTATTATCATCGTTATTTATGTAGTTTTCATATGAATAATCCCTAAAAACCTTTGAAATTTTATCTCCATCTATTAATATAGCCTTGGCAAAATCACCTCTGTCTATATAGATTTTTCCGTTGTAGAGTAGCTTTTTCATAATTTCCTCCTTACTAACCGAATTTATCCCTTGCTAATATAATAATAATTAGAAAGGGTAAATAAAAATAAGTGCCTAATATTTTATAAATAAAAATAGAAGGCACTTATCTTCGTAAAAACGGAGCTATCTAGCCCCTTCTTTCTTTAGTTTTTTGTCAAATATACTATATACAACAGCTCCTACTATTGGAACTATAAATCCTGTTATTCCAGTGATTGGATCTTCTATAGCGGCATTTAGAGCGAGCGCTAAGAATATAAAAGACGTTATCACAACTGAAACCGGATAGAACCAAACCTTGTAAGGTCTATTGATAGTTGGGTATTTCTTTCTGAGCACGATTACTGAGAAGATAACAAGAACGTTAAACAGCATACCTGTTACCACGACCATGTTTGTGAGTTGATCTAGACTTCTAACCAAAACCAACACAGAAGCAAATATTCCCTGTACAATTATAGGCACGTGAGGAACCTTGTGAACTGGATGAAGTTTGGCAAATGATTTAAAGAAATGCCCTTCCTCAGCCATGGCGTAGTACATCCTAGGTTGTGCTAGGACTAGACCGTTTATAGATCCGAACATCGCAAGAATCATACCCACGCTTACTATTATAACTCCGGCACTTCCGAGAAGTCTTTTAGCCACTGCAGTTCCTAGATAAATATTCCCGCTCTCTATCATATGTACCATCTCTTTGTGTGGGATTACCCTCATTATTGAGAAGTTAAAAAGTGCGTAAAGTATCGTGATACCACCGATACCCACTATTAAAGAAAGAGGTAAATTTTTCTCTGGGTGCTTGATCTCCTCTGCAACTGTGTTTAGGTTAGTCCAACCCTCATATGCCCACAAGGAGGCGACGATTGCAAGCGCCATCATACTAACGATATTTGTATTGTTTGATACTGCATGTTGAGCTGCCTCTTGATATTGAAATTCTGGAAAATACCTACCTGTAAAAAGTGCTGCCAACATTATGATAGCGATTGGTATAAGCTTAGCTACCATTGACAAACTCTGTAGGATTGAAGCTGACTTAACGCCTATCAGATTGTATACGGTAAGACCCACTATCAAAACTATCGCTCCAGCTTTTATCCCCATAGGTCCAATAGATGTAAATGATTTAAAAACTGTCATAAGTGCTATTGAAATAGCTGCTATCGAACCTGGACCTCCTACTAGCCAATCTGTAAAACCAGCCATAAACCCGACTATTGGGTGGTAGGCTTCATTTAAGTAGACAACCCTACCTCCAGCTTTTGGCATTGCCGAACCTAGTTCAGCATAACACAAACCTCCAAAAAGTGTAATTATACCACCGATCACCCAACATAGTAAGGCAAGACCGCTGCTCATACCAACCCTTTGAAGAACGTAAGAACCGAGGTAAAATATTCCCGAACCGATCATGATACCACCGATTACGCTCACACCACCGAACACGCCTATCTCACGACGAAACTCCGTCTTGTCAGTGGTGAGCTCTTCAACATGATGAACATCCTTATTAGAATTATTCAAAATAATCACTCCCTTCATAAGTGTATTAATCTATTTTACTAAATAAATGCCTTAAAATCAATCTATTTGGGGCGAATTAGATAGTATTTATCATTTTTTTTACAAAACAAATTCACTCAACTAAAATTCGGATATATAACTAAATGCTTTTAAATTCACATTAATGAAGAATTTATTGAGAAAAATGAAAAAACTTTGTTAGACATTGGGCGAAAAAAATACTATAATAGAAGTTAACGGAGGTGTGATAATGAGGATTGGATTTTTAGGATATGGAAATATGGCGAGTGCAATTGCTACGGGCCTAGTAAAAAACAAGGTTGTAGACCCAAAAGACATATATGCATCAGCTAGAAATTACGAAAAATTGGAAAAAAATACGGCAAAGCTCGGTATAAACCCAACGAAGTCATCAAATGAACTCGTTGATAAGTCAGACTTAATTGTAATAGGAGTAAAGCCTGATCAAGTTAAAGATGTAGCGGGATATATAAAAAACGACTTGGAAGAAAAAATTATCGTATCAATTGCCGCTGGAGTATTTTACGATGAATATGAAGAGGTACTAAAAAATGGCGCCCATCATATATCTACAATTCCAAATATTCCTATATCTACTGGAAAAGGAGTTATGGTATGCGAAAATAAGCACTCACTCAGTGAAGAACAGCTTGAGGAATTTAAAAATATATTTGGACAGATAGCATTACTAGAATTTGTAGATACAAAAAAAGTTCCAATAGCGGGTACAATTGCTGGTTGCGGACCTGCATTTGCATCTATGTTTATAGAAGCATTAGGTGATGCGGGAGTAAAATACGGACTCACCAGGGAACAGAGTTACAACTTAGCCGCTAAAATGGTTGAGGGTAGTGGTGGCTTATACTTAGAATCTAAAAAACATCCAGCTGAGATTAAGGATTCCGTTTGTTCGCCAGGAGGAACTACGATTAGAGGAGTTTGTGAATTAGAGAGGGCTGGATTTTCAGGTGCGGTCATATCTGCTATAGATGCCATTGAGGGCTAATTATTTTAAGTTATTGAAAAAGAGGTAGTTTATGAGAAGAAAAGATAGAGAAATAGTGGACTTTTCAAAAGTGGTTGAAATTTTAGAGGCTTCCGAAGTTTGTAGACTGGGATTTGTCGATGGTGACGAGGCCTATATTGTTCCGATGAATTACGGATACGAGCTTGATGGAGAGAAGATCGTCTTTTATTTTCATGGAGCTGGTGAGGGTAGGAAAATTGACCTCATAAAGAAAAACTCAAAGGCTAGTTTTGAGATTGACCTCAAACACGAGTTGGTAACAGGAAAGAAGGCGTGTGATTTTTCGTATAAATACCAATCTCTAATGGGGTTTGGAAAAATTGAGCTAATTGAAGATGCGAAGGGAAAAATCCATGGTTTAGATGTTCTTATGAATAAGTTCACATCAGGGAAGAAATTTGAATACAATGAGGCACTTCTCAATAGGATGGCTGTTATTAAGCTAGAAGTTGAGACTTGGTCTTGCAAGGAGCATTAGTAAAAA
>JASBZE010000088.1 GCA_029983575.1 Peptostreptococcaceae bacterium | reverse complement strand
GGGAGATCGACGCCCTTGGAGGAGCCATGGGACTTGCCATAGACAAGACCTATATACAGTCTAGGATGCTAAATACTGCGAAGGGACCAGCGGTACATTCACTTAGAGCTCAAACTGATAAAACAAACTACCATATAGAAATGAAAAAGATAGTTGAGGATCAAGAGAACTTAGATGTTAGAATGGATGAGGTCGTAAGTTTAATACACGAGGGAAACAGGGTTCTCGGTGTAGTTACTAAGCTAAACTGCGAATATAGGTCAAAGGCAACTATTATAGCTACCGGGGTTTATTTAAATTCGAGGATATTTATAGGGGAGACAAACTTTAGTGAGGGTCCTAATGGTTTAGGATTTTCTAAACACTTGAGTGGAAGCCTAGAAGAGCTTGGACTTAGCCTTAGGAGGTTTAAGACTGGAACTCCAGCGAGAATAAACTCAGATAGTTTAAACTACGAGGTAATGGAAGTACAAGAGGGTGATGAAGAGGTCACTCCATTCTCTTTTTTAAATCAAGATGACGATAGTTTCTCAGACAAGAAACAGATACTATGCTATCTCACAAGAACCACTGAAAAAACAAAGAGAGTAATAGAAGAAAATCTAAATAGATCAGCTATGTATGGAGGAAAGATAAACTCAACTGGAGCTAGGTACTGCCCTTCTATTGAAGACAAGATTGTGAAATTTCCAGATAAGGAAACTCACCAACTTTTTATAGAGCCTGAGGGAATAAATACCAAGGAAATGTATATTCAGGGAATATCAACTTCACTTCCTTTTGATGTACAAGTAGAGATGTATAGAACTATAAAAGGCCTTGAAAACTCTAATATAATGAGGCCGGCATATGCAATAGAGTATGATTGTATAGATCCGCTAATGTTAAAAGATACTCTTGAAATCAAGGGAGTAGAAAACCTCTATTCAGCTGGTCAGTTTAATGGAACATCTGGATATGAAGAGGCAGCTGCACAGGGACTTATAGCAGGTATAAACGCATCGATGAAAATTATGGGAAAAGAACCTTTTAGCTTAGATAGATCAGAAGCATATATAGGAGTATTGATAGATGATCTGGTTACAAAGGGTACAAACGAACCATATAGGATGATGACATCTAGATCTGAATACAGATTGTATTTGAGACAGGACAACGCCGATATGAGGTTGACAGAAAAAGGATATGAGCTAGGGTTAGTCGATGAAGAGAGATACAAGAAGTTTATACATAAAAAAGAGATGTATGAGGCAGAAATGGAGAGGCTAAAAACCGAGAGGGTTACGCCTAAGGATGTAAACAAAGACCTAGAAGCAATGGGAGCTTCTGGTATAAAAAATGGTATTACACTGTACGAGTTTTTGAAAAGGCCTGAGATAAATTATGAATACCTAGAAAAAATAGGGCGAGGCGGAGACAATCTATTAAAATCTGTAAAGGAGCAGTGCGAGATATCTATAAAATATGAGGGATATGTAAATAAGCAGATGGCTCAGATCGAACAGTTTAAAAAGCTTGAAAACAGGAAGTTAAGCCAGGATATCGACTATTTTTCAATAGATGGACTAAGAATAGAGGCAAGGCAAAAACTTGATAAGGTAAGGCCAACGTCAATAGGTCAAGCTTCTCGTATATCAGGAGTGTCTCCGGCAGATATTTCTGTCTTGCTGATTTACTTAGAACAGATGAGAAGACAGAGGCGAAATGAAAAATAAAGGGGAGGTGAAGGCGAAATGAAAAATAAAACAGAAGATGTTGCTATACTTAGAAATGAATTAATTTTATACGCCAAGAACATCCTCATAGATCCTTCTGATGAAGAGGTCGAGAATTGGTTAGATGAGAAAGTAGAAAGTTTTCTTAAATACAAGGATATATTGTTAGAATGGAATCAAAAGATAAACCTAACCGCTATAGAAGATGAAAAAGAGATTTTTATAAAGCATTTTCTAGATTCTGTTTCGCTTTTAGATACTGAACTCGTAAAAGAAGGTGCGAGTATTATAGATGTCGGTACAGGGGCAGGATTTCCCGCCATACCAGTAAAAATAGTGAGAGATGACGTAAAGATAACTCTTTTGGATTCTTTAAACAAGAGGATAAACTTCCTTAAGGAATTTGGAAATTCTCTAAACCTGTCTGATATAACATACGTTCATTCTAGGGCAGAGGATGGAGCTAGATCATCAGAACACAGAGAAAAATACGATATAGCAACTGCAAGGGCAGTAGCAAATATGACGGTGTTACTAGAATACTGCATGCCATTTGTAAAGATGGGCGGATATTTCATATGCCTGAAGGGACCTAATGTAGATGAGGAAATTGAAGAGTCAAAGAAGGCGGCAAAACTTTTAGGAGCGGAATTTCAAAATGTGTTTCACGTGAAACTTCCCGATGAAGAGTTAAATCACACTATAGTGGTTTATAAAAAGGTTAAGGCAACACCGAAAAAATATCCAAGAAAAGCTGGTACACCAACGAAATCACCGTTAAAATAAATAACAAAGCATAATATGTGTTGTGTGTATAATATTTATTTAATGTATTTTTATAATATAGAAATGAAAGGGTGGTAGAGTGGATATTTTTGACAGCGAGTATTTTAAAAGTAAATACTTGGCAAATAATTTAGACACGGTTTATATACCGATAGAAAAAATATATCCTAACCCAAATCAGCCTAGAAAGATATTTGATGAAGAGAGGATAAGATCCTTAAGTGAATCTATAAAAAAATACGGTCTTATTCAACCTATAGCAATAGTGGATGATATGAGCGGCAGATATATGATAATAGCCGGAGAAAGAAGGTACAGGGCCTCTATTATGGCCGGGCTAAAAGAAATGCCGGCTATAATAATACACTCGGATATGCAGGGTATTGATGAGATGTCACTTATAGAAAACGTACAAAGAGAGGATCTAAATATCATAGAAGAGGCTATGGCGTACAAGGGAATAATAGATAAGTACGACAAGACTCAAAAAGAGGTTTCCGATATTGTCGGAAAGAGCAGATCCTATATAGCAAATACTATGAGGCTTTTAAACCTGCCAGACTTCTGTAAGCAAAAGTTAGAATCGGGAGAGATAAGCGGAGGTCATGGGCTAGCTATACTTCAGTTAGATGATGAGGATATACAAAACATGTTTGCCTCGAAAATCATAGACACGGGGATGTCTGTAAGAGAGGCAGAGAAGTTTTCTAAGTATATAAAGGAAGCAAATAAGGAAAAAAAGAAAAAAGACAAAGATATATTTGTCAGAGATCTTGAGGAGAGGTTGGGAGATTTTTTGGACGCTAAGGTAAGCATACAATTACATTCAAAAAAAGGTAGCCTTACAATAGACTTTTTGGACGAAGATGATCTCAACAGAATAGCAGAAGAAATTATAGGGGGTAAATTATGATTTATTTAGACAATGCAGCTACAACATTTCCAAAACCACAATCAGTAAATGATGAAGTTTATAAGTGTATGACAACTTATGCGGCAAATCCAGGAAGGTCAGGACATACTATGGCGATGGAAGCAGCTAGGGTTATTTATGAAACTAGAGAGAGTGTTGCAAAGTTGTTAAATGTAGAAGATCCGCTAAATATAATCTTTACATTCAATGCTACTGACTCTTTAAACTTAGGGATAAAGGGCTATTTAAAAAGCGGAGATCACGTTGTTACAACAGGAATAGAGCATAACTCAGTAATTAGACCGATAAAAGAGCTTGAACATTTTGGGGTGGAAAACACAGTTGTTAGCTGTAATGAACTCGGAGAATTAAATTATGATGAGTTAGAAGCTTCTATAAAAGACAACACAAAATTAGTCGTAGTGACTCATGCATCAAATATAGTTGGAACCTTGGTAGATTTGGAAAAAGTATCAAAGATTTGCCAGGATAAGAAAGTTACATTTATGGTAGATGCATCTCAAACACTAGGTGTATATGACATTGATGTAGAGGCTTTAAAAATTGATATGTTGGCGGCACCTGGTCATAAGTGTTTGTACGGACCTCAAGGAACAGGAATTCTATATTTAAGAGAAGGCATAAATCTAAAGGAAATGAAGCAAGGTGGAACAGGAAGTAAATCCGAAGAGATAGTTCAGCCGGACCTTAGTCCAGACAAATATGAGTCAGGAACTCACAACACCCCTGGTCTAGCGGGACTTGGAAAGGGAGTTGAGTTTATATTAGAAACAACTACAAAGAAGATTAGAGAACACGAGCAAGAGTTAACTCAGTATTTTATAGATGAACTCCAAAAAATAGATGGGGTTACTATTTACGGTCCAAGGGATGCTAAGAAGAGGGCTGCCGTAGTTTCTATAAACATAGACGATATGGACTCGGGAGAAGTTACATTCCTATTAAACAGGGATTACAAAATAGCTACTAGATCTGGAATACATTGCTCTCCACTAGGTCATACTAGCATAGGGACTATAAAAAAGGGAGCTGTTAGATTTTCTATAGGATATTTTAATACTAAGGATGATATAGACGCGGCTCTAAAAGCTGTAAGAGAGTTGGCAAGTAAACAAGCTTAACTCTATTTAAGGAGGAATTATGTCAAAGGTAATTACTGTAATAAACCAAAAGGGCGGTGTAGGTAAAAGTACAACTGCACACACCCTTGGGGTTGGATTAAAAAATAAGGGTTATGATGTCCTGCTGATAGATCTAGATGCACAGAGTAATCTAAGTTATATAACCGACCTTGAGAATGCTCAAAAAAGCGTCATAGATATACTCATGGGTAATGAAGATATCAATGATTGCATATATAAAGGAGAAAGCTGTGATATCATACCATCAAATACGAGGTTGAGTTCAGCAGATATTTTTCTAAGTGAAACGGGAAAGGAATACAAGATAAAAGAAGCTATAAGCAATTTGGGAGATAAATATGATTTTGTTGTAATAGATACTCCTCCAGCCCTGGGAATACTTACGATAAACGCACTCACTGCATCTGACTACTGTATAATACCAGCAGGGGCGGATATACTGTCACTTCAAGGTATAGGACAGCTGTATTCCACTATTGACGCCGTAAAAAAATATACAAACAGGGATCTAAAGATAATGGGGATTTTGATAACTAGGTACAATTCAAGGACTATCTTGAGTAGGGATCTTACCGATATGTTAGTAGAGACAGCAGAAAGTCTAAAGACTAAGGTTTTCGATGCTAAAATAAGAGAAGCAGTTGCTATCAAAGAGTCTCAGATCAGTAAGACCGATATTTTTTCCTATGATAACAACAGCAAGGTAGCTAGAGATTACCAAGATTTCGTCAATGAAGTAGTGGAAAGTTTGGAGGTGTAGTATGGCGAAAAAAAGTTTTAAAAAGAGTTTCAAAACAGAGGATAATCCGGCTCTTAGCTTTATTGCTCCTAACTTTGAAAGTAGCAATGAAGATGAAAATATAGAGAATAAAACAACAGAAAATGTAGAAAAAGAAGATAGCAAAGAGAAAAAAATAACAGAAAACCATACAAAACCTGTGGATACTGTTGATAATTATCCTAATAAATATAATACAGATAATAATTATGATGAGGGTGTTAAAAAGGGACCGGGAAGACCGCCGTTAGAGGTAGAAACAAAGACAAAGAGGTTAAACCTGCTTTTACTTCCTTCACTTTTCCAAGATTTGGAAAAAGTGTCTACTATGAAGAGGACGAGCGTCAACAATCTTATCAATGTGGTTCTGAAGGAGTACGTTGAAGAGAATAAAGACTTGATAGATAAGTATATAGAGGTTTTTGGAGAATAATATATGTGATGGTTAATGAATGTGCGACGCTTACTTGCAGGCAAGGTGAGTTACGCTTATGCACATATCATTAACCATTTTTTTGTATAATAAATAATATATGTATATTTATTACAAATAATACAATAAATAAACGTCTAGTATATATTATATGTATAATAAATATGTTGTGTAAGTAGTTTTTTAAAAAATAAGTCTGCTGCGGTTATCCGCAGCAGACAGTTAATATTTTTAGATAAAATTAGCTAGAGATTATGTAAAAACTAACAATATTAGTATTTTAGGTAGTCGCCTTCTTGAAGTGATACGTGTCCACTCTCATACATTTTTCCGTCTACCCTAAGCTCTATTTGTGATGTACCTAAGTTTTTGTTTATGGATTTTGTAAATGCTTCAAGCATTAAAAATTCTTCATCAGTACCTAGGTTTGGATTCATAAACTTGCCGTCTACATTTACTAAGCCAGTTTTTACTCCATTAACATCCTTAGTGTCAAAGGAAATTATGTTTGAGTTTTTAGGAACTACACTAGCATCTTTAAGAGCTCCATATATGCTGTATGCTGTTTGAGCTTTTACCTTTACGTTTTTTTCCTCAACACCACTTTGGTCAGAAGAGATTGTGTAAATTGTAGCGTCTACATTTTTATCGCTTGATACCTTTTCTGCATCTTTTTTGTCAGCATCTGTTGCTTCCGTTGTCTTTGCTTCAGTAGGTTCACTATCTTCAGCTTTTTTATTCTCTTCTTTTTGTTCGGTTTTTTGCTCTGGTTCATTTTGTTTTTGAGCTTGCTTTTGCTCACATCCTATTAGAGCTACAGACATGAAGAGAACTATTGCCAACAGTTTTATATTTTTCAATCTCATGATAAACCTCCTTGGTTTTACTAATTTGGGTAAGAAATATTATTCTTGCCATACTGTAATTATACCATTAATTACCGCTAATTAAAAATATTAATAACCTGTGATAAAATATGAGTAA
>JASBZE010000087.1 GCA_029983575.1 Peptostreptococcaceae bacterium | reverse complement strand
CTAAAAAAGTGATGTTGCGTAATAGTCAATTCTATTTTGCTCATCACTTTTTTTGTTATATTTTAGTAATGTAATTTTCTTAAATTGAATAAGAATTTAAACGCATTTATAATAAATACTTGTCTTATTTCATAACAGCTATTGAAACGAAGTAAGCAATAACAACGGCTAATGGTCCTGTAAGCATTCTAGAGTAGTATATTGCCGGAACTCCAAATTCTATTGTCTCAGGTTCTGCCTCTCCCAAGCTAAGTCCAACGGGAACAAAGTCACATCCAACCTGTGGATTTATGGCAAATAGTGCTGGAAGTGCTAAATATACAGGGATTGCTCCCAGTCCTATCTGAGTACCTATTAGAGTACCGACAACCTGTGAAATAACTGCTCCCGGTCCGAGTATTGGAGATAGAAAAGGAAGTGAGCATACAAAGCTAATGACTAAAAGTCCACCGAAACTACCGGCGAAAGGTGATATACTCTTAGCTATAAAATCTCCTAGTCCAGATGCTAGAATTATTCCTATAAGCATACTTACGAACGCCATAAATGGAAGTACGTTGTTTATTATCATTGAGATGGTCTCTCTACCAGCTTCGTAAAACTTACCAACAACCCATCCTGCCTTTTGACCGATCTTGAGGATTACGTTTTTCTTTGTAGCGCTAGACATTGCATCTTTTTTTATCTGTTCATAGTTTTCAGGTTTTTTCTGAGATGATTTTGGCATTGCGCTATTAGAAGCCTGTGAAGCAGAAGCAGTTGAAACAGATTCATCTTCAACCAATTCCATACAATTAAAATCTACATCTGATACATAATACTCAGGAATTATGTATCTAGCAAGGGGACCTGATTGTCCAACGGGATTTACGTTAACTGTGAGGATTTTTTTCTTAGGGTATACTCCACATCTTGCAGTCCCTCCACAGTCAATAACAGCTACTGCTATTTCTTCATCCGGAACAGATGTCTTAAATCCATCAACTATTTCAAATCCCATAAGCTCGGCTATTTTTTCTGTAACTGGATGTATTCCACTTGCCGTCATCGAAAGAACCTTGTTTTTTACTGGTTCGTTTTTTATAAGTAGAGGACCACCAAATCCTCCCTTACCTTTAACTATTCTAAGTGATTTACTCATGCTTACACCTCCGTATTAGAGCTCTTTACATTTGCTCTTTTCTTTAAGTATTCATAGACTTTTTCTGTCACAACCCCTCTTATGGTTATCACTATTATACCTACTATAAAGTACCATATCGCAAGCTCTGATGTATTTTTGCCAAGAGTTGTCAGCCCGGCAGATACTCCAAGCCATACGAAAAGTTCTCCGCCATTTGCATGAGGGAAAAGTCCTGTTATAGGGTGAACAAATGATGTAGTAGCATCATAGTATCCCGGTTTAAATTTTTCATCTAAAAATCTTCCAAAAGTGTAGCACATAGGATTTCCGAGGAAGAAAACCCCTAGAACAGGTAGAAGTGTATACCTAGTAAGAAAGTTTTTTCCTAGTTTAGAAGCAAATCTATCTACCCTGTCTTCTCCTATTAGTTTTATAATTGAGTTTATAGCAACCATCAACACTATTAATGTCGGTAGTATGCCAGTCATTAGTCCCATTAGAGTCTCTCCACCTTTTTGGAACAAGCCCATAAAACCTTGGGCGCCTTTTGCTAGTGAACCAACTACTGAAGTCATAATTCATCCTCCTTAATTAATAAATATTTTGAATTGTTCTTAACTTCATTATATATGTATAATATACATAAGATAAGATTGATTTTTTCAACTAGTATGAAAAAGACGATATTAAGTCCTTAGTATTATTGATATATAATTTTTGTTAGGAAGGTGATTGGCATGTATAGCTTCAACCGTCTTGAAAGTCATCTATTCAAAATATTGATCACCCTGTACAACAGGGGAGAGATGAGGATAGAGTCTTTGGTAATGGACTTAGATGTAACTCAAAGAAGTATAAAAAACTACATAAAAGATCTCAATGAAAGCATCAAGGGAATGGGCGAGATAGTATATGTCGACTCAAAAAAACTCAGGCTTGACATATATGATGGATCAGCCCTTAGAACGCTTATGAATTTAAATAGAAAAGAAGACTATTCATTCAACTCAAAGAGCGACCGCGTCAGATATATAATTTCTAGACTTTTTAACGCAACTGAAATTCTAACTATTGATCAGATTTCAGAGGAGATGAACATTAGCAGAAGTACACTGACAAAGGATTTAAAGGTTGCGGAGGATGAGCTAAACAAGAGAAATGTCTTTTTAAGAAAGATGCAGGGAGTTGGTATAGAAATAGATTCAACAGAGATAGATAAACGTATGATGATAATCGACTACCTATATATTTACTCTTGCCTAGATATATTCCAATCTAGTTTTTACAAGAGTCTAGACCTTGATAACTGGGATGAATTATCCGGCTCTATGATAGGGGAGTTTAAAAAATACAGGTATAATATCTCCGGAAATACCTATAACAACTTCATTAGGTATTTGATAGTTTCTATATACAGGATAAAAAGGGGAATATCTATTGATAATTTGCCCAAAAAGTTTGAAATCATCGAGGGAACAGATGAATACAACCTTATAGATAAGGTGTGTGAGGTAGTTGAGAACTCAGGTGTGTTTTCGGGTGGATATAAGTTCTCGAATGCGGAGAAAATATTTTTATCAATTCCTTTAATAATAAGCAATGCCCCTTACGAAATCGAAGAGTCTGAAAGTCACTACGACAAATCCATCTTATCTTTAGTTGACGATATATTCGATGGACTGTTTGTCATGACAGGTATAAGGTTTAAAAATGAGACCATAAGGAGAAACCTGGCAAAGCATCTTAAGTTTACTATTAACAGGATGTTGTTTAATGTCTATACGGTTAATCCGATATTAGATGAGATTAAATCAAAGTACTCTTACTCTTTTAAATTGGCTAAGCTAGCAGCTCAGATCATTTCGAATAAATACAATATAGATATGAATGAGGATGAGGTTGGATTTATTGCAATTCACTTTATGAATTACGAGGAGTATAAAAAGGACATCGTAAACAAGGTTAAGAGGATAGCTTTGATTACTGATGAGGGGCAGGGGGCTACGACACTTCTAATATCAAAGATAAACAGGATTTTTCTAAATAAGTGCGAGATAGATATTTTTAATACCTATGAATTAAGCGGATTAAAAAAAGATGGCTACGATATAGTGCTTACTACTAAGGACGTCATGGGGGAGATAGACCAAATTTATCAAAAAAAGACAATAAGGGTAAACTTGGTTTTTGATGATGAGAGATTAAAAGAAAAAATTGAGGACGTTATGTATAAAAATATTAGCAACACTCTAGATAATATCATAAACATAGATTTTTTGGCTGAATATCTAAACAAAGACCTATTTGTCGAGATTAAACACGTAGATAAGCTCAAAGATCTATTTGAAGCGATAGAGGAAAAAATAAAAAAATCTATAAATACAGGCGAGGATATGGTCAGTAAACTCATAGATAGGGAGGAACTAAGTTCTACTATAAACTCAAACGGTATTATGATGCCACATACGACAGAATCAATTATAGATAAGCCCTATATAGTCATAGGAGTTGGAGAAAATAAAAAAGAGGTTATTTATAAAAATGTGTCCCTTGTTGTCATGTTTATATTTCCTGAGAAAAACAGGTACTCACCAGCTCTTTTAGAAAAGATATACGATGAGATAATCAAGATAGGAAGAAACAAAGAGCTTATAAAAAGACTTTCGGAGTCTGGGGATATCTATGAGTTTTTCAATAAAATATACGATCACAATGATGAGATATTGATGTAAAATTATATATTTAATGTTTTGGAAGTCGGTAGGTGAAATATGAATAGGATATATTTGGTTATCGTGCTCGTAATAGTAATAAATTACGGACTAAGCTATATTCAGATAAGAGAGATAAAAAATACCCTGGCAAATATAAAAAGGAGTAATCTGGATAAGTACGTGTCAGTTGGTAAGGATAGAAAAATTTTCAAAAAAGGTTCTATAGCTATTGTAGTAGCTGAGAAAACAGGAATGATAAGAGAGGTCTATATGATGAAAGGGCGCTCAATTTTGGCAAAGTTTACTAGGGTTGAGGGTTTGGATGGACTGATGGTAAACGAGGCAGTCGAAATTACAGAGGAAAACTCTATCAGGGATGCCTTAGAATACATAATCAATGAGAAAAATAGGGGGTAGTGAGATGAAATACGTATCGAAGTTTGTGAGTTTGGGATCAGAAGTTGAAGAGCTTTTAAAGGATTCCAACTGTTTGATTCTATTTAATGAAGAAATTAAGGATGATTTGTTGATGGACATTTCTGCACTTCACACGAGAGCAGAGGTTATGGATGATATGGAGGTAGGAGATACTCTTGTAATAGGAGATTGTGAGTATGATATTACAGCTGTAGGAAATATAGCTCTAAACACTTTTAGGGATATAGGTCACTGCACAGTTAAGTTTGATGGAAAAGACGAGGTTGACCTGCCAGGAGAAATTCAGGTTAAGGGGATTATTCCTGACATAAAGGTTGGAGATAAGCTAATAATTAAATAATTTATATACACATTTATGGAGGTAGGTTATGTATAATTTAAACAGAGAACTAGCAAAGATTGAACAAAGAGGAGAAAAGATAAGAGTAGCTATCATAGGTGCAGGTCAGATGGGAAATGGAATGGTAAGCCAGGTGGCATCTATGAAGGGTATGGAGTCAACTATAGTTGTTGATATTAATGAGGAGCTTGCGAAAAAAGCATTTTTAGACGCAGGCTTTACTGAAGATAAGATAGTTTCAACAAATGATCTGGATGAAATAAACAATGCCATAGCTGAGGATAAGGTTGTAGTGAGCACAGATTTTCTGCAAGCGTGCAAGGCTGATAAGATAGACTGTGTTGTAGATGCTACTGGCGGATTAGAAATAGGGGCGGAAATAGCATTTAACACTATATTGAATAAAAAACACGTTGTCATGCTAAATGCTGAAACCGACAGTGTAATAGGGCCTATCCTTAAAAAATTAGCTGACGATGCCGGAGTTATATTTACTGGTTCTGCAGGGGATGAGCCAGGGGCTGTTATGGAACTATACGACTTTGCAGATGCAATGGGATTTGACGTCAGAGTTATAGGAAAGGGAAAAAATAACAAGCTAGACTTTGATTGCAATCCTGATACAGTTAGGGAAGAGGCGATTTCTAGAGGGGCATCTCCACATATGATAACCTCATTTAAAGAGGGAACTAAGACAATGGTTGAGATGGCACTTATGTGTAATGCGACTGGATTTGTGCCTGATGTTAGAGGGGCTCACGGCATAGACTCAGATGTTAAGTCCCTACCACAAAAATACTCAACAAAAGAAGAAGGTGGAGTTTTAAATAACTATGGAGTAGTAGATTTTGTAAATGGAATAGCACCTGGGGTTTTTGCGATAGTTTCTCACAAACTAAAGTCTGTAAATGAAGAGATGAAGTACTTAAGCATGGGAGATGGTCCAAACTACATTCTGTATAGACCATACCACCTTTGCAGCTTGGAGACACCTCTTTCAGTTGCAATGGCAGTTATAGAGAATAAGGCAACAATAGCTCCTAAGGGAGGTCTCGTTGCTGAAGTAATAACAGTAGCTAAAAAGGATCTAAGGGCAGGCGAATATATGGATGGATACGGAATGTATACATGCTATGGATTAATAGAAAAGTATGAGGTTGCTAAAGAGCAAAATGCCGTTCCAATTGGATTGGTAAATAAGAAGACAAAAGTATTAAAAGATATTAAAAAAGGTGAGGTAATAACTTACGATATGGTTGAGATAGACAAGACATCACTTTTATACCACTTAAGACAGGTTCAAGAGAAAATATTTGGATAGAAATATAACTAAATAAAGGGGTTAATTTATGTTTTTAAAAATACTGTTAAAGCATAAATTAAACCCCTTTTTTTCTTGCCTAGAGCGTAATTGTTTCATATTAATACACCTATTTGATAACAGATACAGATACTATATATAAATTTTGATAATTTTTTTACATAAATTTTAAAAATCATGATATAATAAATCTGAAATATAACAATTGGAGGTGTACTATGAAACAGCCACCAAGTTCAGAAGAGATATATAACGATATAGTAAATAAAATAATATCGCTAGAACTAAAACCGGGGGAAAAAATTAGTGAAAACAAAATGTGTATGGAGTATAATGTAAGCCGCTCTGTTATACGAAACGTTTTTGCGAGGTTAAACCAAATAAATCTAATAGAGGTATTTCCACAGAGGGGTACTTTTGTAAACAGGATAGACCTAGACTACATACACACGGTGCTGGTTATGAGACTGGCTATTGAAAAAGAGATGATAACTAGGTTTATGAAGCTTGAAGACAAAGAGAAAACCCTAAAAAAATTGAGGGAGAATTTAGATAAGCAAAAGAAATATAAGGATATGGAAACTTATATAGATGAGTTTAAAAAGCTGGATGAAGAGTTTCACGAGCTTATAATGCTCAGCGTAGAAAAATACAATATTATGGATCTTATGAATGAACATCTGATTCACATCAGCAGATGGAGGAATTTTTCTGTAAATTTGGAAGGAAGGGTTCACGAGCTAGTCGAAGAACACGAAAGGATACTCGAGGGTATGGAAAAAGGGGATCTGAACTATACCTTGACTTCTATAACAGAACATCTTGAAACGGTTTCTGGAATAGTTAACCTACTTCTAACTAGCTATAAGGACTACTTGTCTAAATAGTTGTGGAATAACTGATAGTAAGACATTATTATATAAATAAAGTGTAATTAATTTGCAAAA
>JASBZE010000086.1 GCA_029983575.1 Peptostreptococcaceae bacterium | reverse complement strand
TAAAAGTGTGGGTTATCATTATGATCTCCCACACTTTTTTTCTAATTATCCCAATCTATCTCCCAGTTATCAAACCATTCACTTTCCAAATTCTCAAGCTCATGAGCATGAATACTGTCAACTGAGTTTTGTCTTTCGGCATCATTAGAATATCTCTTTACGGCCTGTGTAGATTTTGTTACGGGTTGAATTGTTCCAGTTCCTGCGACACATCCACCAGGGCACGCCATTCCCTCTAATAGATATCCGTTTCTCTTTCCAGCCTTTGCCATTTGAAGCATTTTTCTACATTCATATAATCCGTTGGCAGCCTCTATATTGATTTCTCTGCCTGGTTCTATCTCGTCTATAGCTTTGACAACGGCATTTGCGACACCTCCGCTAATAGCGAATCCTCTACCAGCTCCTGTTCCGTCAGTTATAAACTGCTCTGTCTCTGGTTGCTCTAGATCTATTCCCTTTGCAATAAATAATCCCATCATCTCCTCGAAAGTCAGTACGTAATCGACATGGGATTTAACTGATTTTCTAGATGCCTCTAATTTTTTTGCAACACATGGGCCGATAAATACGACCTTGGCATCAGGGTGATCTTTTTTGATTAGCCTTGCAGCTAGTACCATTGGGGTCATTGCCATTGAGATGTTTTCTTCCATATCGGGGAAGAGTTTTTTAGCCATTACACTCCAAGCTGGACAACAAGATGTAGCTAAAAATGGTATTTTGTCAGGGACTTTCTCTAGGTAGTCTTTTGCTTCTTCTATCGTACATAGGTCAGCTCCGACAGCGACCTCATTTACCTCATAAAATCCAAGTCTCTTTATAGCGTCTTTAAGCATTTCAGGGGTGACACCAGCGCCAAATTGCCCTACAAAGGCAGGTGCGATTTCCGCTATTACTTTTTCGCCTCTGTTAATTGCAGAAATAACTTGATAAATTTGTGATTTGTCAGCTATTGCACCAAATGGACAGTTGGTCATACACACTCCACATGATACGCATTTGTCATAATCTATTTGAGCTCTTCCGTACTCATCAGATCCTATAGCGCCCATTCCACATGATTTAGCGCAAGGTCTTTCGTGTTTTAGTATGGCGCCGTATGGACAGGCTGCTTTACATTTTCCGCACTTTATACATTTGTCTTGGTCTATTTCTGATTTGCCGTTTTTTAGGGTGACTGCATCCTTTGGACAGACAACCTCACATGGGTGGGCTAAACATCCTCTACATGCGTCTGATACCTTGTACACATTGTCAGGACAGGCGTTACAAGCAAATTTGATTACATTTACGAAATTTCCTTCATAGAAATTTTCGGCTAGTAGGTTTTCGCTAATTCCGTCTGAAACTGAACGGTGCTCTGTCATCTTCCTTAGGGGTAGGCCTAGGGCGAGTCTGACTCTCTCTTCTATTATGGCCCTCTCTAGAAATATACTCTCTCTGTATAGAGATCTCTCCCCAGGTACTATTATGTATGGTAGATTTTCCAGATGTGAATAGTCGTATTTTCCAAAGGCGAATTTCGCGACTTCTGCAAATACTTTTCTTCTATAAACCGTAATTGGTGTAGGTATTCCCTTCATTTTTTCCTCCTTTTTAATCTATGTTAATCTATTGTTTATTGCATACCATACATATTATATGTTGTATTTGGATTTAAGTAAATAGTATTTAGCTAAATAGATAAAAATTTAATTTTTTGTAGTTTTAAACAATTCTTAAACTTCCAAAAGAAAAAGTTAAGAGATTCTTAAGAATTATCCACATATTTTCTTAAAGATTATATTTTATAATATAGATAAAGAAAAAGATAAGGAATTTAAACTAAGTGAGACAAGAAAGTTAAACTAAGTTGGATAAGAAAGTTAATAGAAATTATTTTAAAAGTTTACAGTAAGTTTTGAAAGGAGGGTTTGAGATGAAGATTTTGATTTTGACTGGAAAGTTTGGTATGGGACATTATTCAGTATCATCAACTTTGAAAGAGACTATTTCAGATAGGTTTGAAAATGCTCAAGTAGATGTTGTCGATTTTTTCGAGTATGCTATACCTCATCAATACAAGGCTCTCTACAAAAGTTTTGATATATTAGTAAAAAATGGTAAGTCTCTTTACTCTTTTTTCAGGAGGCTTGCTGATATGGCAGATAAAAATAAGTCTGGAGATCAAGTTAAGAATATCCCAATATTGTCTAAAAAGACTGAGGAGCTTTTAAATGAGTATGATCCAGATGTAGTTATATCAACTTTTCCCGTTTGTTCACAGATGGTATCTACTTACAAGGCTCTAAATGGAAGTTCACTTCCACTAGTCACTTGCATCACTGACATCAGTTCTAAATACGAGTGGATCGCTAAAAATACCAATTCATATTTGGTTCCTTCTGAGTCTGTAAAAGAAGAGTTGATGTTAAAGGGTATCGACGAATCTCAAATTCAGATTATGGGTATTCCTGTTAAAAAGGTGTTTACTCAAAATCACGCTGTAGCTCTAAATGTTGAGGATGTTGAGGAAAAAGGCACCTCTAAGAAGTCAAAAGAGATTTTGATTATGGGAGGAGGTCTAGGACTTATTCCTAGGTCAATGAGTTTTTACAAGGCTCTAAATTCTCTAAAGGGAGTTAAGACAACTGTTATTACCGGCAAAAACCACAAGATGTATCTTAAACTAAAATCTAGTTTTGAAAACATTGAGGTTATTTCATATACTAATGAGGTCGACAAGTTTATGAAGAGGGCGGATTTGATAGTTACTAAGCCAGGCGGTATAACTTTGTTTGAGACAATTTACTCATGTACTCCAATAGCAGCCTTCTACCCTGAGCTACCTAATGAGGTACAAAATGTCAAGTTTATCGAGGATAATGAGATTGGCGTTTCTCTAGGCAGAAGTGAGATGGGTATTTTAAGGGATATTAAAGATTTGATTTATGATGATAGGGCTCTTGAGACTTATGAATTGAATATGAAGAGGCTTCAAGGCGAGTTCGATCAAAATGCAGTGGTCGATATCTTGGACGATTTAAGGGGAGTTAGGGAAGTTTCTAAAAGAGAATATGTGATAGATTCAGATAGAGAATATGTGATAGATTCAGATAGAGAATATGCGATAGATTCAGATAGAGAATACGCGATAGATTCAGATAGAGAATATGTGATAGATATGGAAGGGAGTGAAGTATATGCTAGATAAGGTTGTGCCAGCTATTTCACTCCTTATTTTGTTGTTTTTGGTACACAGTCTCATACCAACTGTATTTAACAAGAGGATTAATAGGAGGGTTATCAGAAAGACTGGGACTAAAAATAAGTTGCTTTTGACTTTTGATGACGGTCCGGATTCTAGGTATATTTTTGATCTTTTGGATGTGCTTGATGAGGTCGATGTCAAGGCGATTTTTTTCATGGTAGCTAAAAACGCCCTTGCCAATCCTCACGCGGTCAAGGAGATCGTAAATCGTGGGCATCTTATCGGTCTACATTCTCTAGAGCATAAAAATGCGATGTTTTACAGCTATTTTTATACGAAGAAGGATTTTGAGGAGAGTGTCGATATTATGAGAAGTCTTGGGATTAAGCCAAGCTATTATAGGCCTCCATGGGGTCATACAAATATTTTTACGATGTATTTCGCTAGGAAGTACGGTCTTAAGATTATGTTATGGGATGTTATGGCGGAAGACTGGAGAGGAAATACGAATGCCCGTGAGATTTCTTCTAAGATCGTGAAGAGGGTTGGTTGCAATTCTATTATTTGTCTGCACGATGCGGGGGAAAATTCCGGCGGTGCAAAGGGAGCTCCTAGAAATACTATAGAAGCTTTAAAAACTGCTATTCCTAAGTTAAAAGAGGAGGGCTATGAGATTATTAGTTGTCGAAGTGCTAAAAATAGCTAGGCGATTTGAGTTTTGAATTGGAAAAAACAATGAAATTAATAGGCAAAAAAGATAAATAGGCAAAAAGATAAACAAAGAGAAAGAGATAAATAAGCAAAAAAGATAAACAAAAAAAGAGATAAATAGATAAAAAGATAAATAAAGAAACAAAAACATGAGATTGGAGGTGATGTGTTGGAATTTGTTCAAAATAAAAAAAATCAGTTGATTAGTATTGTGGTTATGATTTTATTGATGGCGGCCACTTGCTATGTTATTTTCAAGGATCAATCACCTTCACATTTATTGGGGGTGCTTTCTTCTGTCAAACTCAGGTATATTTTTGCCGGGGTTTTACTGATGATTTTTTATATCAGCTGCGAGGGGATAAACATCCACATTTCTCAGAGGGGTATGACTGGGAGAAGTTCATTTTTTAAATCCCTTGGATATGCCTTTGTAGGTTTTTATTTCAGTTCGATTACCCCTTCGTCCACAGGTGGGCAGCCGGCTCAGGTTTTTTATATGAAAAGGGACGGCATAAGTATTTCACACTCGACTTTGACGTTGATGGTTATTTTGATAACTCATCAGTTTGTCATGCTCGCGTTGGCTCTTGGGACTTTTTTACTAAATATCGGTTTTAAAGATGCTGGATTTTACGATATAAGGCATCTCATCGGTTACGGAATTATAGCGAATACTCTTTTGGTTATTTTTATAATTATGGCGATGCGTTCTAGGGGATTGGTTGAGAAGATTGCCCTTGGGATTTTACGTTTTTTAGCCAAGATTAAAATCGTAAAAAAATACGAGAAGTGGGAGGCTTCTTTGGAGCATCTTTTGGATGAGTATGAGGACGGTGCAAAATACATCAGACAAAATCCCAAGATGGTATTTGGCATCACGGTAATTACTGTATTTCAGATTATAGCTATGTATTCTGTTCCATTTGTCGTTTACAAGGCATTTGGGCTAAGTCAGTACAGTTTTTTACAGATTTTGTATTTGCAATCCGTTTTAAATCTAGCGGTTTCCTCAATTCCAATACCGGGTTCTGTAGGAGCTAGCGAGGGAAGTTTTTTGAAGCTCTTTTACAAGATGTTTTCTGAAAGTCTCGTCATTCCCGCTATGTTACTCACTAGGCTTTTGAGTTTTTATATTATTCTCGTCATTAGTGGGGTTGTTTCGTACTGGCTCTATACAAAAAAATTTAGTTAGCTAATGTCGATTTTTGAAACGGCAAAGTGAATTGAGTTGATGAATTGAAGTTGATTCTGAATAAAAGAAGTTGATTATAAATAAAAATAGTAGAGTAAATTAGGCGAATTTCTGTAATTTTTGAATCAGAATAGAAAAATAATTTAGAAAAGATGTTGCACTTTATTTTTCTTTATGTTATAGTGGATATTAACAAATTAATAACGGTCGATTTTAAGAGAGGTCGCGGTTTTTAAGAGTAGGTTTTTGTCGCTGAAAGGAGAAACCGCCGAAGGTTAACCCCTGGGGGTGCAGAGAATATCTGTATCACTGTCACATTTGGAATGCCCATTCCTTCTGTAGTGTGCTCTTTTAATCGAGGGCAAAAGCGGTAATTACAAACTACGGGTCTTTTGCTCGTAGTTTTTTTGATATCTGGATATTTGCCTAACTCGTAGTTTATATTTTTGGGAGGTAAGATGAGATTATTTGGAAATTTAAACATTAAGGACAACGAGGTCTTTTTGGGGCCGTATTCGATGAGTTATTTGAGGGAGAATTACAAGACACCTCTTTATATCGTCGATGAAGATTTTTTTAGGGAGACTATTAGAAAGTTTAGAGATAATTTTGTGAGCGATAATTTTGAGACTAAGGTTCTTTACGCTTCAAAGGCTCTTCTAAATATTTACACAGCAAATGTTGTTAGCGATGAGGGTATCGCTATTGACGCAGTGAGTGGAGGAGAGATATACACTATTTCTAAGTCAAATATGGATGTGGGAAATATTTATTTCCACGGGAATAATAAGTTGGTCGAGGAGCTTGAGTTAGCTGTAAATCTTGGGGTCGGGAAGATCGTCATAGATAATGAGGCCGAGATAGATAGGCTTGAGGATGTGGTTAGAAGGCTTAAGTGCGATGATGGCAACAAATTCAAGCAAAGGGTTCTTCTAAGGTTAAACCCTGGAATTGACGCCCACACCCACGAGTATATTTCTACATCGAAAAATGATTCTAAGTTTGGGCTTTCAATATTTTCTAATGATATTTTTGATATTATATCTAGGATTAACGATAGCGAGTATTTAGAGTTTTTAGGATTTCACGCTCACATCGGTTCACAGGTTTTTAGGGAAGAATCTTTTTTCGATGAAGCTAAGACGATGATAGATTTTATGAGAAAAACTGAGGACAGATCCATCAAGGTCAGGGAGCTAAACTTAGGTGGTGGTTTTGGAATTTACTATACTGAAGAAGATGAGCCATTTGAGTTAGGGGGATTTTTGAGAAGGTACGTCAAGGTTTGTGAGGATTATTTAAAAGAGAATGATCTAGAGATTGACACGCTTACCATCGAGCCGGGGAGAAGTCTGATTTCTAATTGTGGTCACACTCTCTACACCGCATCTTCAACTAAAAAGACCTATGGGGGAAAAAATTTCGTATTTATTGACGGGTCTATGAATGATAATATAAGGCCGGCGCTTTACGGAGCTAAGTATGAGGCATGTGTTGCAAATAGGTTTGATAGTTCTGATGAAGAGGTTTATACTATTGCGGGCAAATGTTGTGAGAGCGGGGATATTATTATCAAAGATATTAAGCTGCCTAGGGTAGAGGATGATGATTTGATATTGGTCGGTTCCACTGGGGCATACAATTATTCGATGGCGAGCAATTACAATAGGGTTGCAAGGCCGGAGATGATTTTTGTGTCAAAAGATGGGATAAATGTCGCCGTTAAGAGGGAGACTTACGAGGACATTATCAAAAACGACGTTTTTTAGTTCGTTGGGGAGATTGAGTTAGTTGATTTGTTAAGTAATTCGTCAGATTGATTTGTTAGTTTGGGGAGATTGAGTTAG
>JASBZE010000085.1 GCA_029983575.1 Peptostreptococcaceae bacterium | reverse complement strand
TTTATTATACACATTGACTATTTTGATATGCTCCTTAGATATTTCCTAATTTATTATACTTAGTTCTTTTTTGTAATTTAAGTATTTTTTATAAGTTTTATAAAGAAATACTACTATTATATAAGGTAGTAAAATCATAAACACGTCAATTATTAATTCAATCGGGGATACTATATTTCCAAGTATAGCTGCAGGTATCAATGCTAACATCATAATTGTATAACCCACCATAGCAAAACCAAAGTTTATATAACTTATATATCTTACAGGATTTTTGCCTAGAAATAGATAAGCTACACAAAAACTAAATATACTGCCTACCATATATGGAAATAAGTCGTTGTTAGTGCCGTTTGAAGATTGGTTCCATAGCAAGAACAGAGGCAATATCGATACAACGGCAAGAATATTTCTATATCTGCGTTCTGCTTTTGCTCTGTTTTCCATCATAAATATCTTTCTAAATAGTTTATCCACAAAAATCCCCTCACCTTCATATCAAAAACTAATATTTTTAATGATAATATCGTTTATTTACCTTAATATTACCACTTTATTATTAGCCTTTCAATATGTTAGAGAAAAACTTAATAAAAAAGTAAGAAAAATCTTTCTATTAATATTTATTGAGATTTCATACAGCATATTATGACTTTGCATGGTTCTATATTTCTTTGATTAGTTTGCGAAGTCTATAATATTTCGTATTTTTTTGTATACAAAATTAGTTTAATTTATGCTATCTTAATCCTCAATAGTTACACTATGGCTATCTTGTCCTCGGATAAAAACTCCTTAAGCTTATACATTATCACGTCCCCAGCCTTAACATTTAAGTTTGGAATCTTATAAGCCTTTTTATTTCCGTCTATGTTTTCATCTTCAGGATAGAGTATTATCTCGTCCATTCCCTTTACATTTATCGAAGCAGATATTATCTTATCTATCATTTCTTTGTTCTTCATCGAGTCGATTTTTATAAATATCTTTTTTGGTTTAACATCAGTTAATCTTGAAAATTCTCCGTTTTGATTATTTTCATCGACGTTATATCCTGCTTCTTCTGATGAATATTCTCGACCGGAGTTTTTGCCATTATTATATACTTGATTTTGACCCCAACTTCCTTGATTTTGGCTCAAGCCTCCTTGGTTTTGACCCCAGCCTCCTTGGTAGCTTCCGTTGCCAGAGTTATTCCTATTTGTAAAACTCAGTTCAAAATCATCTTCGATATTGTATATCTCACTAGCAACCATTGATATCTCATCATCTTCTCTTATATTTAAACGTCCCTTGATATATACGAAGCCATATTCCTTAAGCAGTGACGAATATCTAGTAAATAGTTTTGGAAATACTACGACTTCAATGGTTCCATATAAGTCTTCAAGCGTTATAAAAGCCATCATCTCGCCTTTTTTTGTGGTTGTGACCCTTTTGTATATTATCATTCCTCCCATTATGGCATTTTGATCATTTAACATTTGAAACTCTGCCAAATTGTCCTTTAGAGAGTTAATTTTTCCAACATCTATAGTTGTTTTCTTCTTTAGGTCATCTTCGTATTTTGAAAGTGGGTGACCGCTTATATACATTCCGAGTACTTCCCTCTCATAATCAAGCAGTATACTTTTATCAAACTCCTCTCTAAAATCAAGCTGAGTTTTAGATTCCATAACCTCTGAGCTATCAGTATCAAAAAGCGACAGTTGTCCGGCGACGTTCACCTTTCTATCTCTGTTCGCAGAAGCTAAGAGTTCTTCAAAATTCACTAACATAGTAGCTCTGTTATAGCCCATATCGTCAAAAGCCCCGCTTTTTATCAAGGCTTCTATGGATCTCTTGTTTACATCTGAGCCATTTAACCTCTTGATAAAATCCTCTATATTTTTGTACTTGCCATTTTGATTTCTCTCCCTAATTAATGCTTCAATATGAGAAATTCCGACGTTTTTTACCGCTGACAGTCCAAATTTGATTACTTTTCCCTCAACAGAGAATTTTGCCATACCCTCGTTTACATTAGGAGATTCCACTTCTATTCCAAGATCGTGGCATTCTCTTATGTATTCGACTACCTTGTCTGTATTGTTCATAACACTTGTTATTAGCGCTGCCATAAACTCGACTGGATAGTGAACTTTCAGATAAGCTGTCTGATATGCCAACACTCCATATGCTGCGGCGTGGCTCTTGTTAAATGCGTATTTTGCAAAGTCTATCATATCGTCGAATATTTTATTCGCTGTAGATTCTTTGACCCCATTTCTGATACATCCGTTTATCTCAATATTTCCATCTTCATCGTATTTTCCATGTATGAAATACTGTCTTTCTTCCTCCATGACGTCCATTTTCTTTTTACTCATCGCACGTCTAACCTGGTCACTTCTACCGTAACTATAACCTCCTAGATCTCTTACGACCTGCATTACCTGCTCTTGATATACAAGGCATCCATAGGTTACATCGAGTATTGGCTTAAGTTTTTCATCTTCGTATTCAATTTTTTCTGGATGATTTTTGTTTTCTATGTATTTAGGTATAGAATCCATTGGACCCGGTCTATATAGGGAAATACCCGCTACGATATCCTCAAATGTCGATGGTTTTAACTGCTTCATAAACGCCCTCATACCAGAGCTTTCAAGTTGGAATACTCCTAGTGTATTTCCTGAGGAGAGTAACTTATATACATCTTTATCATCGTAATCAGAATTTGAAAAGTCGATTACCTCTGTATATCCCATCTTAGAACGATTCTGCTCTATGAGTTCCAGTGCATCATTGATAACCGTAAGCGTCCTAAGACCCAAAAAGTCCATTTTCAACAAGCCGAGTTCCTCTAATGTAGTCATAGGAAATTGAGTAGTTATGGAGTCTTGATGTTTGTATAGAGGTACGTAATCATCTACAGGAGTTTTTGAAATTACGACTCCTGCCGCATGGGTTGATGCATGTCTAAGCATCCCCTCTATTTTTTTACTTATATCTATTACATCCTTTGTCTCCTTATCGCTTTCATACATTTCCCTTAGAATCGGATTTTTTTCTAAAGCTTTGTCGATTGTAATTCCAAGCTCAAAAGGTATTTCCTTTGCTATGTTATCAACCTTGTTGTAGGCTATGTTTAGTACCCTTCCAACGTCTCTAATTGCAGCTTTTGGACCCATTGTTCCGAAAGTTATTATCTGAGCAACATGGTCTTCTCCATATTTTCTCTTTACGTAATCAATTACTTCTTCACGTCTTTCATAGCAGAAATCTATATCTATATCGGGCATAGATACTCTTTCTGGATTTAAAAAACGCTCAAATATCAGGGAGTATTTGAGTGGATCTATATCGGTTATCTCTAATGTGTAGGCTACTATGGATCCAGCTGCCGAACCCCTCCCCGGACCTACCATTATATTGTTGTCCTTAGCATATCTTATAAAATCCCAAACTATCAAGAAATAATCAACATATCCCATTTGTTTTATGACTCCAAGCTCAAATTCAAGCCTTTCATCAATCTCTTTCTCTCTAGTCTGGCCATACCTTTTTTCTAAGCCTTCCTTACACAGCTTATCTAGGTATTCATAAGGAGTATATCCTTCTGGCACCTTGTATTCTGGAAGATGTATAGTATTAAAATCAAACTCGACCTTACATCTGTTCGCTATCTTCTGAGTATTTTCAATAGCTTCCGGTATGTGCTTAAATATTTCTCCCATCTGTTCAGGCGATTTTAAATAGAACTCGTCATTTGCCATCTTCATTCTATTTTCATCGTAAACAGTTTTTTGCGTTGCTATACACATGAGTATGTCTTGTGTACGGGCATCGTCTTTTTCTACGTAATGTAGGTCATTTGTAGCGACTACTGGAATATTATGTTCCTTAGATATTTTCATTATACCGGCGTTAACTTCTTTTTGCTCAGGGAGTCCGTGGTCCTGTAATTCTAAAAAGAAATTTCCCTCACCGAAAATCTCTTGATATTCCAATGCCGAATTTACTGCTTTTTCGTAGTTTCTATTTATGAGTGCTCGTGGAATTTCCCCTCCTAAGCAAGCAGAAAGGGCAATTATGCCCTTTGAGTATTTTCTTAAGCTTTCCTTGTCAACCCTAGGTTTGTAGTAAAATCCATCGACGTAAGAAAGTGATACCAGTTTCGTTAAATTACTATAACCCTCCTGGTTTTCCGCCAATAAAATCAAGTGATAAGAGTACTTATCGTAGTTAGGATCCTTATCGTAAAGGGATCTCTGTGCTACATATACTTCACACCCAATTATTGGTTTTATATTTCTCTTCACGGCCTTTTTGTAAAAGTCTATGACGCCGAACATACTTCCATGGTCGGTTATGGCTATAGAATCCATACCTAACTCTTTTACCTTGTCAAGCAATTTGTCTATCCTCGAAAAACCATCAAGTAACGAATACTCGGTATGAACGTGAAGGTGTGTAAAGTTATTCATCAGGACCCCCTTTCTCGTCTCTTAATCTCATGGCGATATCCTCAATCCTCTTGAGCCTGTGATTTACTCCAGACTTTCCTAGAGGTGGATTCATTAGTTCTCCTAATTCTTTTAAACTAAGATCCTCATTTTCTATCCTCAAAACCGCAATCTCCTGCAAATTTTTTGGAAGCTTTGATATTCCCATGTGTTCTTGAATGAAATTTATGCTTTCAATTTGTCTTACCGCTGTGTTAACCGTCTTTGAGAGATTTGCCGTTTCACAGTTTACAAGACGATTTACATTATTTCTCATTTCCTTGACCACCTTGATATTTTGTAATTTGAGAAGGGAATTGCTCGCTCCCATCAAATACAAGAGGTCAGAAATTTGTTCGCTCTCTTTTATATACACTACAAAGTTATTTTTTCTCTTCACTATCTTAGAAGTAAAGCCAAAGCTGTTTATCAAATCGCAAAAAGATTGTGAAAAACTGGCATTGTTTGTTACAAATTCTAGGTGGTAGTTTTTTTCTGGGTCATTCATAGATCCAAATCCTAAAAAAGCACCACTAATATAAGCTTTTTTTAAAGCATCGCTACTCAGTATATCTTCAGACACCTCGTCAGTAGGATAGTATCCCTCCCTGTTTTCAAGCATGCCCAAATCTTTCATAATCTTTTCAGATCCCATATCGCTCGTTATTTTTACTTGATAGATGTTATTTCTCTTTAACTGCTGATTCTTTTTGACAGTAATCGTAGGAATTATGTCGTATATCTTTTTAAATAGTTTAAAAACATACCTCGCTATGGAGTTTTGCTCAGTTATTAGTTTTAGGTTTAGCTTTCCTAATCCAGCCAACTGTAAACTTCCTGCAAATCTCACAAATCCCGCTAAAAGTGCCTTTTCTTCCTCTAAACTACCGAGATTTATTCTACTGATCTCAGCCTTTGCGTCCCTTGAAAATGACATCTAAGACTTGTAGTTTTCCCTTTCGAGTATTCTGTTTATTTCTTCCAAGGCCACTTTTATTATTTCCTTCTCGTCATCGTACTTAGCCATGTCTGCCACCCTATCTATGTGTATAAACTTAGCTTCTACAAAACCCTCTTCTTTTTGAGGAACTGTATCCATATTTTTTGCCTTCATCAAAAACCAATATACGGTTTTGTGTACGTCTTTGTTTTCATCCCAGTTTTCTTTGTATGTGTAGTGTATTTCACCTAAGTATTTTATTGTATTGGCTTTGACACCTGTTTCTTCTCCAACTTCCCTCAGGGCCGCCTCTTCCCTCGTCTCTCCTGGTTCTACCTTTCCCTTAGGCAGTACCCAATCACCATTGAATTTTCTTAAAAGAAGTACGGCATTTCCAAAAAGGACAACCCCTCCGGAACTTATTTCATCTCTCATAGTTTCTCCTTTATAAATTATTTAGTGATGCTGTCTATTCCATAGTTGTGCTTCAAAGCAAGTTTTACCACGACATCCGCGAGATATTTAGAGTCATGTCTCACATAGCCGCTTTTAACCTCCATGAAATTTCTATCTATGCACCTTATTCCCATCTTTTCTATTTTTCTTCTTTGCTTATCGTCAAATTTTACAATTTTCGAACTGTCCTCTTCATATTTTTTCTCTATGTCTTCAGAGAGTTTCTCCTTATTTATCAGAACGTAATCGACTATTTTATTGTTTGAGTGTTTAATTATAGCCTTGACGTGATCTAAGACGTCGTAATTATCTGTTTCCCCTGGCTGTGTCATTATATTTGAAATATAAACCTTAGGAGCATTTGACTTTGATATCGCCTCACTCACACCCTCTACCAGAAGGTTTGGTATTACGCTTGTGTATAGACTTCCAGGACCCATCACGATTATATCTGCCATCTCTATTGCATTTATGGCGTCCTTCAGTGCTTTTACGTCCGGTTTTGAAAGTCTTATCTTTCTTATCCTCTTGTGATTGCTAAAAGAAGCCTTTGGAATTTCAGATTCACCCACAACCTCAGATCCATCCTCAAGTTCTGCAATTAGGTCGATGTCTTCCAAAGTTACCGGCATTACCCTTCCTGTTATGGCAAATATTTCTCCCATCTTGTATGTAGCTGTTTCAAAATTGTCGTAAAGTCCATTCATAGCAGCTAAAAAGAGGTTTCCAAAACTCTGCCCCTTAAGAGCCCCTTCTTTAAACCTATACTGCATTACCTCACTCATCGTCGGTTCCATGTTTGCCAGTGCTAGAAGGCAGTTTCTGATATCGCCAGGCGGCAACATTCCTAGATCGTCTCTAAGTGCTCCAGATCCCCCACCGTCGTCAGCAACGGTAACAATGGCTGAAATATTTTTAGTCCTCTGTTTTAGCCCCCTTAGAAATATAGATTGTCCAGTACCTCCGCCGATAACAACGACGTTTGGTTCTATATGCGTCTGTTTTTCAAGCGCCTTTATCCTTATTTCATTTTCTCTTTCTATTCTCTTGTAAATTTTCAATATGAAGACCAGTACTATGAGCGCTGATATTATAAACAGCAAACTCACCGCACAAATAATCAGTACGAGATCCGTAAGCCTCAGATCTAATCTCATATTATCAACCTCAGTCCCCTGTTTTTGTTTCTTTAATTAGTAATTTATTAATCAGTAATT
>JASBZE010000084.1 GCA_029983575.1 Peptostreptococcaceae bacterium | reverse complement strand
CTGGTACTTTCAATTCTTTTAATTCATAAACACCCTCGCTTAAATTATCAAATTGAACCTCTCCTTTGCTGTACGATCTGTCGATTTTATAATACGCATAAATGGAGTCAGAACTATTTTTATCATCATAGTTTATTTTTTCTCCATCAGCCTTTGTCAATACCTTCCTTAATGAAAACTCAACATTTACTAATGGATTATTATCTTGGTCTAATTTTAGGAAAGAAAAACTTGTCATAGGATAGTTTATTATGGATAGATTTCCGTCTTTATCAAAAGATAGAGAATCATCATATTTTCCTGTGTCCTTGTCTTTCTCAAATTCAATACTTAACTTTCCAGTTTTCTGATCGCTGACAACATTAAAGTACCAAGGTGCTGGCATTTGATAGTTTTTTGGATCTACCTCTATCAGCTTATATCTGCCTGCATTAAGTTCACCAAATTTAAATTCACTATTACTAAAGTTATAAATTGTTTTATCATATTCTTTGTGGTTTTTGCCATCTTCACCTACATATTCAATCTCTTTGCCATTACCATTTACTTTTACAACCCTAAATGACGAAGCTCGCAAATTTTCGCCTTTTAAATTTTTCTTAGTAAATTTAAGTTCTGTGAGTGATTTAGTATTTGTAACAAAGGTAAGTTTTCTATTTATTACTCCAAATTTGCTCGGATCACCCTTGACATCATGTATCCACTCACCCTTATCATTGTTCTTAAAGGTTATAGTTATAAATCCATCAATTTTTAGGTATCCATTTGGTGGAGTTATCTCCTCAAGTACATATGTACCTTTTTGTATTCCGCCAAACTCAACCCCTAAAACATCGGATGACTTAGTTTCTATGGAATATATCTTATTTCCTTTTTCGTCTAGCTGTGGTACCGGCTTTCCTTTTTCATCAACAATCGCATTACCTTTTGTATCGACCATAACCTTAGTTAACCTAAACACCGCTCCAGCAATAGTCTTTCTTGTTTCGCCATCTACCTTGTGGAAATGTAGATTTGTTGTATTTTTATAGTTTACAACTTGAGCGTCATTTATGTCTTTGTATGGTGCATCTGGTCTTGCCGGTTCTGAACGATGGTCATCCGCAACAATTTCAATATACCTATCAAAATCCGGATCACCCGCCTCAGGTCCCTTTATGGTTTTTCCTATAAGAGACGTCTTCTCCTCAGTTGTTAAGGATGAATTGAACTTATCACTTATGCTGAATGTATGTGTAAACTTAAAGTCTATTTTCATATAATTAGCGTCTGTAGGTTTTTTTGTAGTATCGACATAAACTCTGAAGTACCACTTCATTGGATGTCCATATTTATCTAAAGGAAGTGAATAGTCTTCATTTGGTGTCTTAGTTTCAGTCAATTCGTATATACCAGGAGTCAACTCCCTAAAGTAGTTGTCTCCTGGTTCACCTGTAGCTTGAGATACTGCATCATATGGCTCGTCATGGTATTTTGGTAGTACACCATTAACTGGATCACCATCGATTAGTTTTTTAGCCTTAAATTGTGAACCTGTCAAAGCGGATTTATCTTCGTCGACTTTTGATATACGTAGAGGAATCCTAAATCCAGTTTCGTTTCTATTAAATACCCTCAACATATTACCATTGGATATGCTTACTGAGAAAGTATCTGCCCCATTAGGTAACTTTTTGAAGTCTATATCAAATATCAACTCTCTAGGTTGTCCCCACTCAGTATAAAGTGGTGAACTTCTAGTATATACTAACCTATACTTATTATCCTTACTTAGATTTTTGAAGGTTATAGTACCATCTAACAAGGCATCTACAAGAGCTCCTTGATTAGATACACTTCCACTACTTTCATACTTAGGTTCTTCTATATCCACCCAAGTATCTCCTAATTTATATTGAAGTTTTATAGTTCCTGATGTATCAGCTAGAGGTTTCTTATCCTGTTTACCATTAGTTATATTGTTGTAGGAAAATTTAGTTTCTATCTTATAGTTTCCTACAGGGGTTTTCTCCTTATCCCGTCTTAGGGTAAAATTATCTTCAAAACTTGTATCATTAAGTCTTACCACACTTATAGGATAATCAAGATCAGCTGTAGCCATATCATCTAATTTAGGCTTATATGTTATTGTCAGCTTTTCTCCCTCATCAAGAGATAGATTTTCAATTCCCAAGCCTTTGTTATCGTTTATAGTGATCTTTACTCCGCTTTTACCACTAACGGTAAAACCACTAACTGCTTTCACATGGTTTTTTAGGTTAATTGTAAATGTAGCATTTTTTAGTTTAGAAACCATTTTGCTAATTTTTTTATCAAAATAATCACTGTTGTATATTATATTATTTGTCATTTCCTTGGATACATTTGGTCTGTAGTCCAAGTTTAAAAATTCGGAATAATTATTTATTTCATATAGCTGATATTTCACCTTATGCCCATTTATATTTCCCCTATTGTTAAGATTATTGATATCTTGTTTATATGAATGAGGAGCATTTCCATTAAACTCGTTAATATGGAATGTCCATGAGTCAAACCCTGCTTCTGCCATTTTTTCAGCATTTAAGACAGCATATGCCTTCCCATTTCGGTCTTTTAAAATACCTCCATTGCTTGTAGCCCTAAATCTTTCGTAGTTAAACGAAATCTTGGAGTCATAATACTTGCCACTTATATCATTATTTAGAGATTTGATCATACCATCTAACTTTTCATAGAGAATCCTATTGCCATCGGATGTATTCCTGCCTGATTGTGAAGTTACTTTAGCATAATCAATATAATCATAAACTTTTACGTCCCATTGTTCAGTCGGTTCTCCATGAATATTATATTCTCTATAGTGATACTCTTTAAGTCCGTTTTGCTTGTAATTTTCTGTTATATCATTTATATTGAATGTGCCGTGGTATTTCGGAGTCATACCTCCACCATATTGCATAAAACTTACATCCACATTGACGTTGTTATCTTTTGCTTTCAAGTACAAATCATACAAAAATCTATTGATATTGTCATCATAATTTCTACGACTACCCTCTGGTATTGTATAACTAGCGTCACCTCTTGTATAAGCTCTATCAAGCATTACATTGACAAGTACATTCTTTTGTGTGCCCACAGACTCTAACTTAGGCGTTATATCAACAGTAATATCTCGTGAACCCTCTTTCGTATTTTTAAGCCCGGCATTTACTACTATATTTGCCTCATTTAAACTCTTACTAAAACTTGGGGAATTTCCTCCTAATAAGAAATCACTCATCAAGTTAGTCAAGTTAAAATACTCAACTGGACCGCTAAAAGCACTCCTGCTAAAGTTCATGCTTCTTGTACTAACACTATATCTTGAGTTTATCTCCTCTTCAGTTGGTTTACTCCTTGATTTGAGAACTGTTCCATCTTTTCTTACTACAATGTACCAAGGCTCTGGATCTCTTTCATATCCTGCTGGTCCCCTGGATTCTACTAGTAGATATTTCCCAGGTTCTAATTGATCAAAGGTAATTATACCCTGGTTGTCAGGAAGTGTACTAGTATCTATTGGTTTACCATCTGTATCGGTAAGTGCTATACCAGGAGTAACCTTTTGTATATAGTCTGTTTCTACGCCATGTTCATTTTTCTTTATTTCAAAATTTTCATCGGTCTTATATAGCCTAAAGTACGCCCTTCTTAGACCTACCTCGCTATCATCTCCTGGTATAAGTGATTTACCAGTCTTTTTAAGAGAAAACTCTCCAAGTTTTTCGCGTTCATTAAAGTCGATAACACCCCTGAATATATTGTGTGCTCCTACCAAGGCATTCTCGCTGTTATCCCTTACAATTACCTTGAGTTCGCCCTCATTCGCAATTGCTTCTGCTTCTACTTTTAGAAGAATGGAGTCAGCTTTTAAGAAGCCTTTTGGAGGATTTACCTCTACCAGTCTATAGTATCCGCCGAACTTCAAGCCTTTGATGTGGAAATTTCCATTATTATCCGCTACTATCGGTTCTTTGTTTAATTTTTTACTTATTATAGCTCCGTAGTAGTCAGCCTTATAGAGTTCAAACTCTGTCGGTTTCCCATTTTCTCCAACAAGCTTTGCCTTGTCTAGTTGAATATATTTTTTATCCTTGCCATCTCTCTTTGGATCATAATCAGGATTTTTTATATATTTTTTAAATACAGTTTCTGTTTCTCTACCTTTGTTTCCTATTCTATATGCTTCTATCTTTTTATCATCCTTTGTTATTTCGGATATCTTAACTTCCTCAAGTTCACTTACAGGCTTATAATTATCTTCTTCTTTTGGAAGTTTATATAGTTTTGAGACAAGTTTTCCACCTTCTTCTTTTACTATGAGTTTCCAGCCGAAGAAGTCTGGTTTTTCATATCCCTTAGGTGAGGCAAGTTCTTCTAGTATATATTCACCTATTACAAGATTACTAAAAGTAAAGTATCCGCCGTTTTTCCCCTCAACACCATCTATAGTAGTTTTGCTAGGATCTAGAGCTGAACCAAATGACTCTTCAAAATAACCCTTGTTGTCTATAGTATTAATGGAGTAAAGTCTAAATCTTCCTCCGGGAAGTCCTAGATGTTCATTTTTATTGTTTAGATCCTTGTTGTCTATCTTTCTAAACTTAACCTCAGTTTTCTTGGTTTCGTTTTTGATGACTTTTGTCTTTTCTATATCTCCATCAAGAAATCTAACTATGACCTTGTCTTTATTTGTGTTTATATCTCTAATTTCCCTAGCCTCGAGAATCATGTCCGGATGCTTAAGATATCCATTAGGTACCTTAGTTTCTTCCAGTAGGTAGTATCCTTTAGACATCTGTCCAAATTCAAACTCGCCATAAAAACCAGTTGAAACTTGCTTATATTCTTTATCTAAAAACTTCCTGTTTTGTGCTGCATCTTTTGCACTAGATTCATCTTTGGCATTTAGTTTTGTAAGTGTAAACTCAGCACCATTTAGTTTTGTGATTTCATTTCTTTTCGTAAATTTTATTTTACCTAGATTTGCCGATAGATTTTTGACAACTAATTTCAGTCTATCTTTTCCATCAACATTTACTAAATTACTTCCATTAGAACCTTGAATATTTCTAGTTACATTAACCTCTGTTTCATATCCATCATTTACATGAATTTTATCGAGATTATAAATTCTAAATGGACCATTATCAGCATTTCTTTCCTTGTTTTTGACCTCTATTTCAAAGTCATTTATTTTCTCATATCCTTCTGGAGCCTTTGTCTCTATCACATAATATGTACCCTCTGATAAATACAGTGGGTTATTTGTATTATTTAATTGCGATTTCCATTTTGTTACACTTCCAGTCTTTTCGTTTACAAAATCAAACTCAGCTCCAGCTATATTCTTGCCATCTTCACCTACTTTATTAAACTTTATGGGTTCAGTTACGTGACCTGATAAAAGCTCTTGATATTTACCCTGCTTGTCGTGAGAATAAAATGAAAGTGAAACAGTGTTTTCCATTTCTTTTTTCCAGTTACCATTTCTATTATATGATTGTTCCACCATATTATATACTTTAGTAGCTACCTTTTCATGAAAGGTTTTGCTAGCAGTAGTAGTATTTAGAGGCAATTCTTTTATGGTGGTTGTACCATTATCCGTTGATATTGTTCTTTCATCGAGCATCCTATAACCTGTTACTGGATCAATTCTGACTCCTGTACCAGTAAAATTTTGCCCTTTTATGCCTTTAAGGGTATAAGGTGTTTTTTGTTCCTCAGAATACAGTCCACTTCCTCCTAAATAGGATTCAGAAAGGTCCTTATTGTTAGTATATTTGTGCAATACTCTTTGTAATGCATCCGCTTCTACAGCTCTATGAAGTATGTTACCAGTGTCCTTAGTGTATATTTTTTTCTCTTGTTCCATGTAATAATAGATTCTCTTAAGCAAGCTTAGCATAGCCTCATCTCTACTATATCTACCATCTCTATTGTAGGCTCCACCAGGTTCTAACATTCTAACCAGGTTGTTTTTATCACCACCTGTTAGCCTTGAAATCAAAAACTCGCCGGTTGGATTTTCTTGCTTATCAAGTTTCGTTTTTACTCCTGACCCTTTATACAGAGGATCTACGACATTTGCATTAAAACAGAGGGCAAGATCGAAGTTTTTATCTATACGGAATATCGGGTATGGATACTCATAATATGATATATAGTAGTTATTAAATTCAGGAGAATCTGGATTGAAAGCTTGTTTATGGAGCTCATAAAAACCGCCCTCTCTTTCTACTCCATCTCCTTGTATGTTTTCATCTATTTTTTCATATACTTCTGCTAAGTCTTTTTTCTTTTCCCTTAGGTTGATTTTATTAATATATTTGGTATATTTTTGTCCTCTTTGTTGTGGGTATTCATAGGTAACTATAGTTCCAGGATAGAAATCTCCATTATCCATTTTTGCCAGTTCTTCTAACGCAACCCTTTGATATCCTCCAGTTGTTTTAGGAATATAGTAGAAAGTTTGTAATTTACCGATAAGGTCGTTGGGAATAAACTGAGGCCTTTCTAAACCTGGATCTTTCCTTTCTCCCATTCTCAATAAATCAAGAGCGTGCCATCTTGTTATATTATCAGCTCTAGTCTCAGGTATTACCGTTCTACTATTGTCATTATATAATTTTTCACTCACATATGGCATATTAAGCCCAGATTCAGATGGTATCATGGTATCCACTAGGTTAAATGGCGCATTGGCTAGTCTCTGACCTTGTTCTAAACCTTTTATAAATTTAAATATAGTCGGTATTCTTCTATATTGATCAAGAAATCTATCAACTATAGTCTTAATATAGTTTTCGTCAGGATTTACCCTTAGTCCGATAGAGTAAGAGTTATGATACTGATCGGCATTAAGTTTTGCCTTTACCCTTATATATAGCTTGTCACTTAAATTTCTCTTTCCTATAGACTTATTAGAAGCGATAATTTCCGATAAGTATATAGAACTTGTATAGCCCCATGTATCATCTAGCTCATACTTGTTTGTCGCCACCTTATATTCAAAATTTTTAATCCCAGCAAAGCGTGAAGTATATAGCGAAATATTTAGGTTATTAAATTCTATTTCATCGCCTAGTATAGGAGATGTATCCACCTCTATATCAAACCACTGCTCTAAACCAAGTGGAGGAACGCTTGAAAGCCCT
>JASBZE010000083.1 GCA_029983575.1 Peptostreptococcaceae bacterium | reverse complement strand
CATTTTAATCGTTTTTTCGTCGCTAAAGCCCTGTAATTGTTGTAGATAATAGGTTCTATATGAATACACTTAAGTTATTTACATATCTAGTCGGTTTTAGTTTCTCTAGTCGGTTTTAGTTTCAGAAAAAACACCGTTCAAATAATATAACCTACTCATCATTATTTCCAGGTACGAAAACACTGGTCAAATGATCGAAAAAATTCTCATTTCTATCCAGTTCAAGTAGCTTTATTTTCTTTTTTGATTCGATATCTCTGACTCCCGCTCCCCTTACGATATATATTTCTTGATAATCCGAGTAGTGTTCCATCAAGAATAGTTTTACATCTGTAGCAATAAACCAATCGTAAACTTGGGTAATAATTAGAGAGTTTCGGGTTTCTACCTTTGTCTCTTCATTTAACGAAAATGCATCTAAAAGAGTAAATCCATGAGATGGATCGACTTTCAAGAGGTTGTACATAGCATCTATAAAACTCATAGACGCTATTACCTCGACCTCGATATTTTTTTCTTCGGCTTTTTTCTCTATTATATCAACTGTAGACTCCGCAACCCTTGGGTGACCGGGAACAGCGTATACGACATCTGACTTACTAGCGCACTCTATCACGTAATTTGCTATATTGTTGTATACATCTTCAAAGCTATCTTCCGATTCGTAATACCTATCGAGACTCTCAAATTCAATGTCTTTCATTTCATCGCAAATCGGGTGTCTATCAGTTCTCAGTATTATTTTTTTGTCGCTATAAAGCTCTTTATACGCCCTATAGCTAATTAGGTTAGTATCTCCTGGACCTAGTCCAATTATATTTATTTTTCCCATGAAATTAACCTCGCATTTTAAAGTTAGCTCAAAATTAATATCTTACAAGCTTTAACTTTTTAAGACCCTTGTAGATCTTTTCTCCCTTAGGCATTGAAAGCATCTCAACTTTTGATATTCCTCCCACACTCAGTAATACAAGTAGGTAGGAAATACCTCCGATTATTATCGATACTAGGGTTGCTAGTTTTGGGTTAATTATCTGAGAAACTCCCATGTAGCCTAGTTTTACACATACATACATCACAACTACCGTAAACACCGGTTTAATTAGGAAGTCTGATATATTTACCTTTAATTTCATGTGTTTCATTATATATGACAACTCTATTGCCGCCGCTATCATATATGAAGCAACAGTACCTATCGCCGAACCTAGTATATTTATTGACGGTATTGCTGTCAATGTGTAGCTTAAAACTATTTTTGCCACGATACCACAGATTAGCGCAAATACAGGTACAAACGGCTTGCCCATTCCCTGAAGTATTCCGTTCATAGAATAGAGCATTCCCAAAAATACCGCACCTGGCGAAAGTGTAAATAACAGTACTGCCAATGTATGACCTTCTTTTGGATAAAGTAGGTTCATTATTGGACCTGATAGTGCAGCGAGCCCAAATGCACATGGTAGCACTAATAATATTGTTATCTTAAGTGCTGTGTAGGCATCTTTTCTAGCTGACACCATATCGTGTAGTGCATAGGATTGTGATATTGACGGCACTAGTGACATACCCATAGCAGTCGTCAACACCATCGGTAGGTTGACTATAGCCATCGCCATACCTGACATCTGTCCTAGTAGCGAGTTTCCCATAGTCCTAGTAAAACCTGCTACCATAAGCCTATTTATTACTATGGCGGTGTCTACCATATTTACAAAAGGCATTACCGCCGCCCCTATACTTATTGGAATTGCAACCCATAGAAGATTGCTTAGTATCGTACGAAAGCTCTCTTCTTCAAAATGTTCTGAAGCTGCTATCAGTTCGTTTCTTTCTTTTGAATCTTTAATATAAACTATAAGTAGGAATAACATTGAAGCTATTGAACCTATAGTTGCACCTGCGATTGCACCGGCTGATCCATATACCGCACCAAATGACTTCATAAGCACGTATGCTAATGTAAGTCCTAGCACCACTCTAAAGGCTTGCTCAACCATCTGTGATATTGCTATTTTTGACATCTGTTTTTTCCCTTGGTAATAACCTCTGTAAACAGACATCGAAGGCACTACTAAAAGTGCTGGAGCTATGGCTCTCATCGTGTACACCGCATTTGGATTGTTTTGGATGTTCGTCGCTATAAAGGTAGAACCGAAAAATAGAAGTATAAACATCACAACCCCTGTTAAAAACAGTATGATATGCGATACTTTAAATACGTTATACGCTCCTCTTTCATCTCCTATTGCGACTTTTTCAGATACTAGCTTGGCTACGGCAGTTGGAAAACCAGCGGTCGCCAATGTTAAAAACAGGGCATAGAGTGGGTAAGCGGTCTGGTAGTATCCCATACCGACTGACCCTATCATATTTCCTAGTGGTATTCTGAAAAAAGCACCCATTATTTTTATTAGTATTCCCGCAGCTGCGAGAATCATGGTACCCTTGATAAAAGAGTCTCCCTTGTTGCCTTTGTTCATATGTTCCTCCATCATCGGTTAGTATCTTTTTTTCTATTTTGACTTTGCTTTTTACTTATTTTTTTGACTTTGCTTTTTACTTGCTTTTTTGTTTGTATTCGCCCTTACTTTTATTTCTTATCTTCCTCTTGTTTTTGGGCGTTGTTTTTATTTTTATCCCCGTCTTTTTTTGGTTCAGGAAGTTTTACCTTGACTTTATTTATTGCATCTTCGTTCTTTTCTACCTTGGCGTCATTTTTTATCTTATCCATCTTTTCTTTAAACTTTTGTTGTTTTACAGCTTCTATAATGCTCTCTTTAGCCTCATCTAATGAGATCACCTTGTGCTCTTTTTTGTTTAATTTAATGATGTGATATCCAAACTGTGATTCAACTATATCAGATATTTCTCCTGGCTTAAGTGCCATTGCCGCTTTTTCAAACTCAGGAACCATCTGTCCTTTTTCAAATTCTCCAAGTTCTCCGCCCTTGTCCTTGCTTCCTGGGTCTTGAGAGTACTCTTTGGCTAATTTTGCGAAATCCTCTCCGTCTTTTGCCTTTTTAAGTACTTCTTCAGCTTTCTTCTTTACTTCCTTTTTCTTATCGTCTGGAAGTTTTTTACCTTTCTCGTCAGTTGTCAAAAATAGTATATGTGCAGCATCTAATACATCTTTGTCGTATTCTTTTTTATGCTTGTTGTAGAAGTCCTTCACGTCTTGATCGCTTACCTTGATATCTTTTTCAATCTTTTCTCTTAGTTTATTAGCGACCATATTGTTTTTAATCTCTCCCTTTACGAATTTCTCGTCAAGTTTTAGTTGATCATATTCTTCTTTTACCTTCTTATCTTTTTTAAGGCTTTCCATAAATTCCTTGTATTGCTTGTCTACATCTGCGTCCTTTACTTCTACCTTTTGCTTTTTAGCCTCTTGAAGTAGTGCCCTTGTGTTGATCATACTATCTATAGTAAGTTGATTAAACTTATCTCTCAACTTTTCGCCCTGACCGAAGTCATTGTCCCAAGCCTCTTCTCCGTAAGTAGTGTTGATTGTAAACGCACCTAGCTTAAGTTGCTTTTCAAACTCGTCTTTTTTGATTTCCTCGCCATTAACTGTAGCTAGCTTACCACCTGAACAAGCTGTCAATCCTACTGCCAATGTCATGGCCATTAAGGTTGCTGTCACCTTTTGAAATATCTTCATTTAATTTTCCTCTCTTTCCTTTTTTGTAAATTCTCCTTTTTGTAAACTCCACTTTCATTTTTAAGAGCTAACTCAATTTACTTGGATTTTTCCTTCTTGTCTTGTTTAGAACTTTCTTTTTCCTTTTTTCGGTTCATATTTTGAATCATAAGTTCCAAAATTTCCTCTAGTTCTTTTATTATAGTATATGAGGACTTGCTCGACAATGTCAACGTCGTAATAGGCTCTAGGTGAAATACATCTCCCTTTTGAGATATCTTTTCTATCTTTAAAGTCTTACACATAGCTTTGATATATGCTATGCTTAATAAATTATCCGTCGCCCTTGGAATATCGCCATATCTGTCAATGAGTTCGTCTTTTACGTCAAGCTGATCTTCCATAGTTTCTATAGACGCTATCTTCTTATACATCTCAATTTTTGAAATCTCATCGTCTATATAGGAATCCGGAATAAATGCATCTGTTGACAGTTCGATTTCCGGCTCAATTTCCTCTTCTTCCTTGGAAATCCCCTTTATCTTATTAATTGCGTTATTTAACATTTTAACATAAAGCTCATAACCAATGGCAGCCATATGCCCGGACTGTTGACTTCCGACGATATTGCCGGCGCCTCTGATTTCCAAGTCCCTCATAGCTACCTTAAATCCAGATCCAAACTCTGTAAATTCCTTAATAGCCTTAAGTCTTTTTTCTGCGACCTCAGATAATACCTTGTCCTTTTCATATATCAAAAACGCATATCCCTGTCTAGTACTCCTTCCAACCCTTCCTCTTAGCTGGTAGAGTTGAGATAGACCCATCTTATCGGCGTCGTAAATCATTATCGTATTTGCGTTTGCTATATCCATACCCGTCTCTATGATAGTGGTACAGACCATAACGTCAAACTCCTTGTTCAAAAATCCGAATACTATATTTTCTAGGTCCTTTGCACTCATCCTTCCATGAGCCACAGACACCCTAGCATCAGGGACAAGCCTCCTTATTCGTGAAGCCATCTCATCAATGCTCTCCACCCTATTATACACGAAAAATACCTGTCCACCACGTGCAATTTCTCTTTCTATCTCATCTTGAATTATGCTGTCGTTGCTTTCTACCACATATGTAATTACCGGATACCTTTCTTGCGGTGGTTCTTCTAACAAACTCATATCCCTTATACCGCTCAAACTCATGTGTAGAGTACGTGGGATAGGGGTCGCCGATAGAGTCAATACATCGACGGAAGACTTGATTTTCTTAAGTGCTTCTTTGTGCCTAACTCCAAAACGCTGCTCCTCATCGACAACGACCAAGCCTAAGTTTTTAAATTGTATGTCCTTAGAAACAATTCTGTGAGTTCCTATAACTACATCTACCAAGCCACGCCTTACATCGTCTGCAATTTTCGCCTGTTCCTTAGGAGTTTTAAACCTACTCATTACCTCAATTCTAATTGGATAGCCCTCAAAACGCTCAAAAAAAGTATTGTAGTGTTGTTGGGCAAGTATAGTCGTTGGAACGAGCACAGCACATTGTTTGCCGTCCATGACAGCCTTGAATATCGCCCTAATGGCAACCTCCGTCTTCCCATAACCAACATCGCCACATATTAGTCTATCCATAACCTTTGAGGATTCCATATCTTTTTTGGTATCCTTTATAGCATTTAACTGGTCTTGGGTTTCTTCGTACATAAACTGTGACTCGAACTCAGCCTGCCAAACAGTGTCTTTAGAAAACTTATACCCCTTTGAACTCTCCCTCTTAGCGTATAAATCGATGAGTTCTTGAGTCATATCCTCTATCTCTCTTTTGACCTTCCTCTTTGCCTTAGTCCATTCAGAAGATCCTAGTTTGCTGAGCCTAACTCTCTCAACGTCCCCACCGATGTATTTTTGAACCTTGTCCATCTGTTCAATTGGAACGTAAAGACTGTCATTTCCGCTGTAGAGAATCTTTATGTAGTCTTTTCTAACGTTATTTACCTTTAGCTGTTCAATACCCACAAACCTACCTATACCATTTGCTTCGTGAACCACATAGTCCCCCGCAGTCAAATCTATAAACGGATCTAGGGTCTTAGATTTTTTCTTTTTCTTCTTCTTTTTATCCTCTAGTTTTTTTACTCCGAATATCTCATAATCCGTCATAAAAGCATATTTTAAATCGTCGTACAGATATCCGACCTTGGATGGGGAGACAGTGACAACTATCTGAGATGATTTTATCTCAATATTTCTATCCTCGGACAAAGTATAACTCACTGAGAACTCATCCAGCACGTTTGCGATTTTCTTAGCCCTTTCGAATGACGAAGCCGAGATAACAACCTTAAATCCCCTGTATATGAGATTTTTTAGATCCTCAGCCAAAACTTCAAGCCTTCCGTTGTAGTTTGGAATTTCCCTAGACCTAAAGTTCATTATGGTCTTGATATTCATATGGCTTACCTGCTTTGCCAGTAGGGAATTTACAATAGCCCTCCTGTCTCCAATTCTCATAAGAAGCTCGTTTGTAGTCTTTACGAGATCTGCCTGACCCCTCAGAGCCAGTCCCCTATCCAAATTTACCTTGAAACTGTCTGCAAACAGGGCACTAACATTACCGGCTTTTTCTCTCAGCCTATTTATATCATCTATCATAATGACCCTGTCATCTTTAAAATAGCTAAATAAATCCGTATACTCATCATCAAACAGATATCCTATATAATTGTCTACGCCTTCGAAATACTCTTTTCTCTCAATCTTGTCTATATTATTTATGACGGCGCTGTCGGTTTCCTTTGACGTCTCTTCCCTAAGCCTCTTTACTCCTTTAGTTATGTCTTTAGGGAAAATAAACGCCCTAGATGGAGTGACCTCAACTCTTTTCATCGTTCTAATAGACTTTTGAGTAAAAACGTCAAAAAATCTAATCGAGTCAATCTCATCGTCGAAAAACTCAATTCTCATAGGGTTTTCTGAACCTAGAGAAAATATATCGACAATTCCTCCTCTGACGCTGAACTGCCCATATCCTTCGACTTTTGAAACCCTCTCATATCCTAAATTTGTGAGGCTATCTACAACATTTTCGATTTCAACTACCTGACCTACCCTAAATTTAAGCAGGGACTTTTTCAAAATGTCCTTGGGAACATATTTTTTTAAGGCTGCTTCAACAGAAGTCACCAGTATAATATTTTCTTCCTTTGCCAATTTTAAAAGCGGCTCTAATTTTCTTACCTCATCTTTTCTATCCTTAGCTTCGAGATGGTAGAAAAAAACCTCATCCGACCCTAGGTATAGTACCTTCGACTTAAAAAACCTCTGGAGCCTTTCATACATCTTCTTTGCATCTAAGTCGCTCCCCATTAAAAACATAAACTGAGTATCTAAATCATTGTATAGAGCGTGTAGTAAATTTGACTTTTGACCTTCTAGAAGACCATTTAGCAAAATATTGCCCTTGCCGTATTTTACTGACTCTAAAATATCCTTATACTCCTTGCTATTTACCAGAGGATGTAACAGTACATCGACTTTTTCCAACAATCTCACCTCTAATCATACTAATCATTTAATAATATTATTATTAAATTTACCTTGTATTGTCTATATTTATTTCTTATTTTTATTTATTTCTTATTTTTATTTATTTC